>JBDRON010000083.1:0-45019 GCA_043810025.1 Elusimicrobiota bacterium | reverse complement strand
TTTTTTCTTTTGATTTTTTCGCCCCGTTTAATTCTTTCTTTTTTGAAGCCCAAAATTCTTTAAATCTTAAACAAAATCAAGGAGTTATAAAAAAATTATGCCTAAAGTCTATATTAAGACATTCGGCTGTCAGATGAATGTTTATGATTCTGAGTTGATTGAGCAGGGTTTGGAATCTAAAGGGTATTTCCTGGCCAAAAACCGGGAAGAGGCGGATTTATTGATTGTTAATACCTGCGCGGTGCGGGGGCATGCCGAGGAGCGGGCGTTGTCGGCGATTGGGGAATTAAAGAAGCTTAAACAAAAGAATCCGAATATCATCATTGTTTTGGCCGGTTGTCTGGCTCAGCATCATCAGAAGAAGATTTTTAAAAGATTTGCTCAGATTGATTTGGTGCTGGGTACCGACCAGGTTGCTGATTTGCCGTCTTTGTTGGATGGTTTTTTGGCTAATCGCCGCAAAACAGCGGCGGTGGGCAGAAAAAGGGTTTCCGCCAGGCTTAAGGGTAGGGGGGTAAAACATTCTTTTGTCACCATTATCCGGGGATGTGATAACGCCTGCGCCTACTGCATCGTGCCCTCGGTGCGCGGACCGGCGGTCAGCCGGCCCAAAGAGGAAATTTTAGCGGAAATTGAGGGTTTGGCGGCCAGCGGGACAAAAGAAATTACTTTGCTTGGGCAAAATGTCAACGCTTACCGGCAGGATGGCAGTGGTTTCTCATCTTTGCTGTCCCGGATTGAGCAGATTGCCGGCATAGAAAAAATCGGTTTTGTCACCAATCATCCCAAAGATATGATCCGGGAAATAATCGAAACGATTTCCGGGATGAAAAAATTTTCCGGCAGTCTGCATCTGCCGGTGCAGTCCGGGTCAGATAGGGTGTTGGAAAAGATGAATCGCGGGTACACGCGAAAGCATTATCTGCAATTGATCAAAAATATTCGTCAGTTTTTGCCCAACTGCCGGATCACTACCGATATCATCGTCGGTTTCCCCGGCGAGACCGAAGCCGACTTTAAACAGACCTTAAGTTTGGTTGAAGAGATAAAATTTGCCGCCGCCTATACTTTTAAATATTCTCTCCGTCCGGGAACAGTCTCTTCCCGGCTGGAAAATAATATTCCCTTAGAGGTAAAAAAAGAGCGCCTGGCGGCGCTGAATAAAAAGTTGAAAGAAATTTCCGCGCAAATTTGTGATTAAGATGATAATTTAATGAGTAGGATTTTCAATGTTTGTTGAAGTGTTCCCCCTTTAAAAAGGGGGATTAAGGGGGATTTTAAAATATTGATAAAATCTCCCCTACCCCTCTTTATAAAAGAGGGAAAAAAATTGTTATGAAAAATATTTTTAAAAGAATTTTCCTTGGGTTTTCCATTTTATTGCTTCTTTTCTTTGTTATCCGTTCCGACTGGTTCTGGAACCTGCTTAAACCGATTATTCATAAAGAAATTCTTAACCGTTATGCCGGCGAATATAAGATCGATCCGCTGTTTGTCGCCGCGATTATCCGGGCGGAAAGCAATTTTTCTTTAAAAGCGGAATCATCGGCCGGGGCGGTCGGGTTAATGCAGATTTTGCCCACTACCGCCGAAGAATTGGCCGGCGAATTAAATTTGCCTAACTACCGCCGGGATGATCTTTATCTTCCGGATATCAATATTCGCCTGGGGTATCATTATTTAGCCAAATTAAAAAAAGAGTTCAATAACGACAATGTGGCGGTTTTGGCCGCTTACAACGCCGGGAACGGAAAAGTTCACCAATGGTTGAAAGAGAAGAATAGGTTGACCATCGAAGAAATACCGTTTAAGGAAACCAGGTTGTTTGTGGCCAAAGTTTTAAAAGATTATCGCCGCTTGCGGAATTTACGGAAATTCCGAAATCGCTTGAATTTCAAATTTGAGCGGTCTGCCGAGGAATGCAAAAAAACTCAGGCCGGGGAATAAAAATAAACTCATATGCCGGAAAAATCAGTCGAACTTACCCCTTTAATGCAGCAGTATTACGAGATAAAAAAGAATCATCTTGACGCGATTCTTTTTTTTCGCCTGGGAGATTTTTATGAGATGTTTGGCGAAGACGCCAAACTGGCTTCTCCTCTTCTGGAGTTGACGCTTACCGCCCGCAACCGGATGCCGATGTGCGGGATACCGCATTTTACCGCCCACGCTTATATCGCCCGGTTGGTTCGGGCGGGATATAAAGTGGCGGTTTGCGAACAGCAGGAGAACGATTCCGGCGGAGAAAAGAATAAAGGATCGCGGGGGTTGTTTCATCGGGAAGTGGTCCGCATCTTTACTCCCGGAACGGTGGTGGAAGATTCCCTGCTGGAGGCAAAAACCAACAATTTTCTCTTAATCGTCTCTCCGAACAGCCTCGCCGGAAAAAATTCCGGCAAGCAAACAATCCTCGGTCTGGTTTTTGTCGATGTTTCCACCGGCCAATCCTGGGCAACGGAAATTGCCGATGCTCATCACCATTATTCCCTGGCAACAGAAATCTCGCATTACCTGGTGCGGGAGGCGATCCTGCCTCGTTCCTGGGAAAAACATCCCCTAGTTAAGTTCTTTCAGCATAATCAGATCAGCGTCAATTTTGTGGATGATTTTTATTTCTTACCGGCCAACGCCGGTCAGCAGATTTGTCAACGGTATGGTTTGCAATCTTTAAAAAGCTGGCCGGTGGAGGACCACCCGCTGTTGATCGGCGGCTGGGGGGCGGCTCTACAATATTTGGAAAAAAATCATAAAAATCTGCTCGAGCATCTCAATCGTTTTCAAATCTATTCTACCGACAATTTTCTGGCGCTGGATTCGATCGCGGTCCGCAACCTCGAACTGGTGGAAGGGTTGAATACCCGAACCGGCAAAGGAAGTCTTTTAGAACTGTTGGACCTGACTTTGACTCCGATGGGCGGCCGGCTGCTGCGCCAATCTTTGTTACAGCCGTTGAAAGACCGGCTGGCGATTAACCGGCGGCTGGATAAAGTTGCCTGGTTTAAAGAGGAAGCTAGTGTCCGCTCATCGTTACGGGAAAGGCTGAGCTCGATTATCGATTTGGAACGGCTGCTCGGCCGGCTCTCGGCGGGGAGCGCCAACGCCCGGGACATGGTCGCTCTGAAAAATTCTCTGCGGATCCTGCCCTTGATCAAAAAAGAACTGGCCGGCGCTTTCTCGGAGTCGGAAATCATTCCGGCCGGCGCTAACCCCCTCGCCGGATTGCTGGAAAAATTGGTGGATTTAAGCGTCCTTTGCGCAACCCTTGAGCAGAGTATCGTTGATGAACCGCCGGCGGCGATCAAGGAAGGCCGGTTTGTCCGGGCCGGCTGCAGCGCGGAGTTGGATCAACTGCGCCAGGCTAGTCATTCCGGCAAAAATTGGCTGGTCGCTTTGGAACAAAAAGAACGCGAGCGCACCGGCATCAAATCGCTAAAAGTCGGGTTTAACAATATTTTCGGCTATTATCTGGAAATCAGCAGCTCCAACCTTCATCTGGCGCCGCCGGATTATATTCGCAAACAAACCATGACTAACGCCGAACGCTTCATCACCGCCGAATTGAAGGAAAAAGAATCATTAATTTTGGGCGCTGAGGAAAAAAGCATCGCTTTGGAATATCAGATCTTTCAGGAAGTCAGCCGGCAGGTGTTAGGCTATCGTTTAATCATCCAATCGGTAAGTTCGGCCCTCGCCGAGTTGGACTTTTTTGCCTGCTTAGGCGAGGCGGCTGGCCGCTATAATTACTGCCGGCCGGAAATTGCCGATGACGGGTTGATTTCCATTAAAGACGGCCGCCATCCAGTCGTCGAGCGGATGCTCCAGGATAAAGGGTTTGTGCCGAACGACACTGTTTTAAACAGCGAAACCGACCAGCTGTTGATTATCACCGGTCCGAACATGGCCGGAAAATCCACTTATCTGCGGCAGGTCGGTTTAATTGCCCTGCTCGCCCAGATGGGCAGTTTTGTGCCGGCGAAAGAAGCGCGGATCGGTATTGTCGATCGAATCTTTACCCGGATTGGGGCGGCCGACAATTTGGCTCAGGGGGAATCAACCTTTATGGTCGAGATGCAGGAGACGGCCAATATTCTGCATAACGCTACCGAACGGAGTTTATTGATTCTGGATGAGATCGGGCGGGGCACCAGCACTTTTGACGGCATCAGTATCGCCTGGGCGGTTGCCGAGTATTTGGTCCGGCTGAAAGAAAGTTCGGAAAAAAAACGAGGGCCGCGGACATTGTTTGCCACCCATTATTTTGAGCTGACCGAACTGGAGCAGCAATTTAAATCCGTAAAAAATTACAATGTTGCTGTCCGGGAATGGGGGGAGGAAATAGTTTTTTTGCGCAAGATTGTGCCGGGCAGCGCCGACCGTTCCTACGGTATCCAGGTGGCCAAACTGGCCGGCTTGCCGGCCGGGGTAATTGGCCGGGCGGGAAAAATTTTGACGGATCTGGAAAAAAATGCTAAAAAAGAGTTTGCTTTGCCTGTTGAGGAGAACAACGTTCAACCGGAGCTGTTTGTCCCTTTTCAGGCCGGGATAAGCGATGAACTGAAAAAAATAGCCGAAGAAATTAAAACAGTCGATCTCAACAATTTAACCCCAATGGAAGCGTTGTTGAAAATCAAGGAATGGAAGGAAAAAATTGAGCCGAATAGTTGAAGTTTCCCCCTTTTGAAAGGGGGACTGAGGGGGATTTTAAAATAAAAATATTGTCTAAATCTCCCCTACCCCTCTTTTTAAAGAGGGAAAAAAATGCTCAGCAGGTATGTAAAGTTCCGAGCGAAACTCGGACTAACTAAATCCTATGTCCAAAATAAAAATTTTACCTTTAGATGTAATCAATAAAATTTCTGCTGGGGAAGTGGTGGAACGGCCGGCGGCGGTGGTGAAGGAATTAATCGAAAATTCTTTGGATGCCGGCGCTTCTCAGATTGCTGTGGAAATCAAGGACGGCGGCCGGGAGTTGATCCGGGTAGTCGATGATGGGTTGGGGATGAATACCGAGGATGCCCAGCTTTGCTGGCAGAGGCATGCCACCAGCAAAATTGCCTCGGAAACTGATTTATTCAATATTCATACCTTCGGGTTTCGCGGCGAAGCTTTGCCTTCGATTGCCGAGGTTTCCAATTTTAATCTCCAAACCTGCGCCGAAGGCCTTTCCTCCGGTTGGGAGCTGGATATTAAGGGAGGAAAAATAAATTTTTCCCGGCAGACCGGCTGCCCGGCCGGAACCAGAGTGACGGTCAAAAATCTTTTCTTTAATACCCCGGCCCGGCTCAAATTTCTGAAAAGTAATTTTACCGAAACCCAGCATATTACTCAGCTGTTTATGGAGTTGGTAATCGCCAATCCACAGATGGGATTCCGGCTGGTGATTGATAATAAAGAATGGGCGGACTACCTGCCGGAAAAAAACTTAGCCCGGCGCCTGGAAAGAATTTATGGCCGCGAAACGCTGAACCAGCTGCTTCCTTTATCCTCGGCCTCCTCAATAATTAAGCTGGAAGGACTGATTTCCAATTTTGATTATACCCGGGCGAAGAAAACCGAACAGTATTTTTTTGTCAACCGCCGCTCGATCCGCAGCCGGATTTTAATCCATGCTTTATATGAAGCTTACAAAGAGTTTTTACCCAGTCAGCGGCATCCGGTTGCTTTCCTGTTTTTGGAAATTGATTCCCAGCTGGTGGATGTCAACGTTCATCCCACCAAACGAGAGGTGCGGTTTCAGGAAGAAGGGGCGATTCATCAGCTGGTGGCCAATGCCCTGCGCCAGTGTTTGAGTTCTTCGGCAAAATTCCCGGCGATTTCTCTCGAGAAGAATGAAGCGCCAACTGAACCGGGTAAAAGAAACAATGTCGAGGAAGCCTTAGCCGGATATTTTTCTTCTCCCCAACCGTCTGGCGGGCAGGGAAGGGAATTTAACCGTTCTTTTTCTCCCTCGATTGCTCAGCCGGAAAGGATGGCTGAAAAAGATTTGTTCGCGCCCGCGGTTGCCGAAAAAACCGATTGGGCCGGAATCCGATCCATCGGCCAGGTGAAAAATCTTTTTATTCTCGCCCAAACGGAAGGCGAACTGTTGATTATTGACCAGCATGCGGCCAGCGAGCGGATCCTCTACGAGAGGTTCAAGAAAGCCGAGCAAAAAAAATCCCTGGCCCAACAGGGGTTGCTGCTCCCCTGGACAGTGGAAGTGAATCCGAAACAGAAAGCGGTAATCGAAAATAATCTTGCCTTGCTCCATGAATTAGGTTTTCAAGTGGAACATTTTGGCGGATTTACCTATACGGTAAAATCGCTTCCCGCCCTCATCGGCGGAGCAGACCGCCGAATTTTTCAGGATATTGTCGACAGCCTGGAAGAAAATATCCCTCCGGAAGAACGGCGGGAAAAAATAATGATCACGGCTTGCCGGTCGGCGGTTAAGGCCCATGATAAACTTAGCCCGGAAGAGATTAATCAACTGTTGCTGGATTTGCGCAATTGCGCCAACCCCTATACCTGTCCCCATGGCCGGCCAATCACCATCCGGTTGACCTGGGAGGAGATTAAAAAAAAACTGGGACGGTAGTTTAAAGATAGGTAAAGGTAGAGGTATTTTTGATGGAATGTGTGTTCCCCCTTTTGAAAGGGGGATTAAGGGGGATTTTAAAATATTGATCAAAACTCCCCTAACCCCTCTTTATTAAAGAGGGGAATAAATAAAAGGGAGGAAAAAAAGATGAGTATTTCAGCGGTAGAGTTGAAAGAGCTTGTGCGGGACATTCCGGATTTTCCCAAGGCGGGGATCGTCTTTAAGGATATCACTACCCTGCTTGCCCGGGGAGAGGCCTTTCATCAGGTGATCGACCAGATTGCCGATCATTACGCGAACAAAGGAATTAAGGCGGTGGTCGGGGTGGAATCGCGGGGATTCATTTTCAGTTCGGCCGTAGCTTACAAGCTGGGTGCCGGATTAATCCCGGTGCGAAAAAAAGGTAAACTGCCTTATAAAACAATCAATGCCAGCTATGATTTGGAATACGGTAAAGATACGTTGGAAATTCATCAGGACGCTTTTGCGCCGGGGACCAAGGTGTTAATCGTCGATGATTTGTTAGCCACCGGCGGGACAGTGAAGGCAACTTCCGAACTGGTCCAGAAATTAAAAGGCGAGATCGTTGGACTAGCTTTCCTGATCGAATTGTCCTTTCTCAACGGCCGGGAAAAATTAAAAGGTTTCGATATATTTTCCTTGATTAAGTATTAATGTCCCCGCTCAATTTTTGTCGGTATCCACAAACTTATAAATAATCTCTCCTTGCTGGATTAAACCTAATTTTTGGCGGGCGATTTTTTCGATGTAGGCAAGGTTGGTTTCGGCTAGATAAATTTCCTGTTTTAGACTTTTATTAAGCTCAATTTGGGTTTTTAGTTTGTCTTCTAACTTGTGAATCTCCTCCCTTTGACGCAAGAAGGTCCGAAAATCCCGGTTGCCGGCCAAAGCCAGCAGAATAATTATGACTGCTAAACCCACTAAAAATTTTTTTATTGTTTCAGACATGGTATTTTTTTGTTTGTTTTTGTAGGGGCGGGTTTAAAACCCGCCCCTACAGTCGTGTTCAGTTGCCGAGCAAGGCGAGGCCTAGTTTGTTTTCTGTAAACTGAAAGTGTTTTTGCCGGGGAATTGGGCTTTGGCGCCCAGTTCTTCCTCGATGCGCAGTAGTTGGTTGTATTTGCAGACCCGGTCGGTGCGGGAGGCGGAGCCGGTTTTAATCTGGCCGGTGTTCATCGCTACGGCTAAGTCGGCGATAAAGGTGTCTTCGGTTTCGCCGGAACGGTGGGACATGACCGCGGTGTAGTTGTTTTTCTTCGCCAATAAAATTGCTTCCACTGTTTCGCTTAGCGTGCCGATTTGATTAACTTTAATTAAGATCGAGTTGGCCACCCCGGCTTTGATCCCCTGCTCCAGCCGTGCGGTGTTGGTGACAAAGAGATCGTCGCCGACCAGTTGAATTTTCTCTCCCAGCCGTTTAGTGATCTCTTTCCAGCCGTCCCAATCATCTTCGGCTAATCCGTCTTCGATGGAAAGAATCGGATATTTCCGGGACAGCTGCTCATAAAAGCTGACCATTTCCGAAGGTGTTTTTTCGGGATTAATTTTTTCTCCGCCCAAAACATATTTGCCGTTTTTATAGAATTCACTCGCCGCCGGATCGAGAGCAAAACTAACGTCTTTCCCCGGTTGATAACCGGCCTGAATAATCGCCTGGGTAATCAGTTCCAGGGCTTCGCCGTTAGAGGAGAGGTTGGGGGCAAAACCGCCTTCGTCTCCGATCCCGGTCGAATAATTTTTGGCCTGTAAAACTTTCCGTAAACTGTGAAATACTTCCGCACCCATCCGTAAAGCCGTTTGAAAATTGGCCGCTCCGTGGGGGACAACCATAAATTCCTGCAAGTCCACATTGGTATCGGCATGCGAGCCGCCGTTTAAAATATTCATTAACGGCACCGGCAGAAGATAGTTTTGGTCGCGGATGGAAAAAATTTGCCGCAGATATTCATAAAGCGGCAGACGATTGCTGACTGAGCCGGCCCGGGCGCAGGCTAAGGATACGCCTAAAATGGCGTTGGCGCCCAATTTAGCTTTCGTCGGTGTGCCATCTAAGGCAATCATCGCCTGGTCGATATTTTTTTGATCAACGATGGTTTTTCCGATTAAAAGCGGGGCGATAGTTTTGTTCACATTGTCGACAGCTTTTAAGACCCCTTTACCCAGATAACGCTTTTTATCGCCGTCGCGTAATTCCAAGGCCTCATGTTCACCGGTGGACGCTCCGGAAGGAACAGCGGCCCGGCCGCGCGAGCCGTTTTCTAAAATTACGTCTACCTCCACGGTCGGATTACCCCGGGAATCTAAAATTTCCCTGCCCATAATCTTGCTGATTTTACTCATCGGAATTTTTCCTCCTTAAAATAGCTGCTTGAAAATTAGGTCATTATTTTATCAAAAAAATAAAAACTTGCATAGTAAAAATTGTCCCTAAACCGCGAATGTGTCATGAGTCGTGGGTCATGGGCTGTGAGTTTTAAGGAATCGCATCTTTTAACTCATGGCTCAAGACTCATAACTCAGGACTATTTCGACTAAACCCCAGAGGCTAGCCGTTCGATTAAATAGGCGGGCAATTGGGCTTGGAGCATCTTTTCCTGGGTTCGGGCTAAATCATATTCTAAACGTTTAAACTTTATAGCATTTTTTTCTTGATCAAAAATGGCGCAACAGGCCTGCCGGTTTCCATCCCGTGGCTGCCCGACTGAACCGATGTTTAAAATGTTTTTTTCTCCGCTTAGTTGAAAACTATCCTCGTTTTCAATGTTTTGGAAATAATTTTCTTCTCCCCGGGTAAAGAACCAAAAAGGCCGGTGGGTATGTCCACAGAAAATTATTGGGGTAGAAAAATAGTGTAAGGTTTCCAGACAGTCCGTGATTGTAAAAAGATATTCGTCGCTCGGTTGGCGGGCTGAACCATGGACGACCGTAAAATTAGAGATCGTTTGGATTGACGGCAATTTCTGTAATAATTTCCGGTTTCGGGCCTTTAATTGTTGAGTGGTCCAGCTTAGCGATTGCTGGGCGGTGGGGTTAAACCAATCTAAATCTTTCCGGCCGATTACGGCCAAGTCATGGTTGCCGGAAACGGCAATTAGATTTTTTAAAGAAAAAATTTTTTCCGCGCAGCGGTTAGGATCCGGTCCGTAACCGACGATGTCGCCACAAAAAAGGTAAGCGTCAACGTTTTCCTGCTCCAAATAGGTTAAGACAACAGTTAGAGCCTCCCAGTTAGCATGAACATCCGAAAATAAGCCGTAGCGCATAGGGTTAAAATTCAAATATCAAACATCAAAAATCAAAATTTAAATACAAAAATCATAGGAAATTGAATGTTTGTTTTATGTGTGTTCCCCCTTTTGAAAGGGGGATTGAGGGGGATTTTGAAAATAAGAAATATTGTCTAAATCTCCCCTACCCCTCTTTTTAAAGAGGGAAAAAAACGTTACAGATAAATAAAGTTCCGAGCGAAGCGAGGACTAACTTGCAAAATATTTTTGCCTGACGACCCGAAACACAAAGACCGGTAATTGCAATATTCTTCCTATCCGCCAGGGTTGGCGCAGCAGGCGGTAAAGCCATTCCAGTCCGGTTTTTTGGAAAAAAAGCGGGGAGCGTTTCAGTTGACCGGAGATTACATCAAAACTTCCCCCGACACCCATCAATAAACAGTGTTGAAAATGTTTTAAATGACGATTGATCCATTTTTCTTGCGCTGGCGCGCTCATCCCGACAAAAATTAGATCTGGCTGGAGATTTTTTATTTGGGTAATTAAAGCATTTTCTTCATCCGGCGAAAAATATCCCGAGTGATAACCGGAGATTTTTAAGGCGGGATAAGCGTCGGTTAGCTTTCGTTTGGTTTTTTCCGCCACGCCTTCCGGCCCGCCAAGAAGAAAGATGCTCCAGCCTTTTTTCTCGGCTTGCCGGCAAATCAAAAACAGTAAATCAATCCCGGCGATGCGTTGGATTAAGGATTGAGACAGAAAAGACGCCGCCCAGCTGATTCCCGCGCTTTCCGGAATGACCAAATAAGCCGTTTGAAAAATTTGGGCCAGAGAGTGATCTTGAGATGCGGCGTTGACCATCAAGGAGTTGGCCGTAATGATTTGTCCGGCCGGTAAGTTCTTTAATCCAACTTCGATCTTCTCGAAGACCATTTCCAAACTCAAATTATCAACAGGCGTTCCCAAAATATGAATTCTCTGCGGCATAACCCCTAGACCCTAACCCGCATAAAGCGGAAAAGCTCCACTTTTTGATACTCCCTCGACCCCTGTCCTTTTACGACTGTACAAGCACCGGTTCTTCCGGGGCGGCCGGGGCCACTGCGGAGCTTTTTTGGAAACGCACGGAAATAACTTTAGAAACGCCCGATTCTTCCATCGTTACCCCGTAAAGCACATCGGCCATACTCATCGTTTTCTTGTTGTGGCTGATAATTAAAAATTGTGATTTGCCGGCCGCTTCCTTGAGCAGATTGGTGAAGCGGTTAAGGTTGTGGTCGTCGAGCGGGGCATCCACCTCATCCATTAAACAGAACGGTGTCGGTTTGACCAGGAAGAAAGCAAACAGCAAGGCGATAGCCGTTAAAGCTTTTTCTCCGCCGGAGAGCAAATTGATGTGCTGAAGTTTTTTTCCAGGGGGTTGAACCAAAATATCCACACCGGTTTCCAAGAGGTTGCCCTGGTCGGTTAGCGCCAGGTCGGCTTCTCCTCCCTGAAAGAGTTGACAGAAAAGATCTTTGAAGTTTTGGCGCACTTGATTGAAAGTATTTTCAAAGTTGCTTCTCGTGGTCAGGTTGATTTTGTTAATTAAACTTAATAAATCGGCTTTGGCTTTCAATAAATCTTCCTGCTGAGTCGTTAAAAATTTATAGCGTTCCTCCAACTGGGTATATTCCTCCGGCGCGGCTAAGTTTACCGCTCCCAAAGTCTCAATTCTTTTCTTCAATTTCTCTATTTCTTCCCTGGTTAACATTTTTTCCGGCGGGGTTTGCAAGGCCGTTTCGATTTCAGTGTTATAATCCTGCTGGAGCCGCTGTTGGATATGGTTCATCTCCGCGGAAAGCTGCTGGAAATTCATTTTCTGCTGGTGCAAAATTTCCTGCTGTTGATTCAAGGTTTGACGCAAGGAACGGAGGGCGGATTCTTCCTGGGCGATATTCTCTTGTCTTTCCTGCCGGAGAAGACGGATCTTCTCCAGTTCCTGTTCAAAAATCTGTTTTTGACCAAACAGCTCCTCAATTTTTTGCGCTTCCCGGCTCTGCAATTTTTTTTCTTCTTCAATTCGCTGCGCAGAGAGAGCAATTTCTTCCTTTCTTTGTCCGATATCCCCGGTTAAATTTTCTTTTTCCTGGATCAGCCAATTCCTGGTTATTTTTAAATGATTATACCGTTCCTGCGCCCCGGAAACGGAAACCTTGATTTGGGTGAGGATGGCGTTGATTCTTTCTTCTTCCGCTTTAATTTTTTCTTTCTCCTGTTCGAGCGTCTTCAGACTTTCCGCCAACTCCATTTCTTTGAACGTATTTTCTTCCAGCGCTTTGGAGAGAGCGGAGATGATTGTTTTTCTCTCTTCGATGTTTTTTTCCGTGAGTTCTTTTTCCTGCTGGAGGGAGAGCAGTTCTTTAGTTAAGATCCGATAATCTTCGTCCTTGCCTTCCTGGACTTTAGAGAGTTCGGCCAGCTGGATTTTAGTCGTCTGTAACTGCTCGGCTATTTCCCTTTCCTCTTTAGCTAACGACTGTTGTTGTTCAATCAGCCCGGTCAGCTGGGCGGTAAATTGGGGAATTTTTTCTTCCAGTTGGGCGATGGAGGTCTGAAAAGCCTCGATCTCTCTGCGGCGGGCGAGGAAACCGGGTTGTTGTTTGGAAAAACTTCCTCCCTGGAGAAAAGCCTCGCCATAAATGGTATCCTCTTTAAGGAAAATTTTGCCCAGCAGATATTCGACCACCTGACGATATTTTTCTTCATAACCGATTTGCCGGACGATGTTTTGCGGCAGTTCGATGTCTAAAGGGTTGGTTTCCGGCAGGCGGTCGAGAATCAAGAAACTGGCCCAGCCGCCCTCGGTAAATTTCAAATGTTCAATCGCTTTCTCCGCCGCCTGGCTGTTTTCGGCGATGATGTGGAAAAGTTTTGCTCCCAAATAGACCTCTAAAATCTTTTCCAGCTTTTCCGGAACCTTTAAAAGATCGATCAGCCGCCCGTGAATTCCCGGCAGGTTTTGCTGCAATACCGCCTGACAGCCGGAGAGCCGGCTGGTTTGTTCCTCTTCCACTTCTTGCAGGGCCGCTTGTCTGGTCCGCTGATTATCTAAATCCCGCTGGCATTCAAGCAACCCAGTCTGGGTTTTTCCCAGATCAAGCCGGTTTTTCTCCTTGCGCCGGCCAAAATCCGTCCAGCTTTGTTCCAGTTGCTCCAAAAAGTTTTTCTTCCCGGCGAGGGTTTCTTGCAGTTCTTGCAGTTCCCGTAAAAGTTGTTCCTTTTCGCCGCTCAACTGGTCGTGTTCGGTAATTAGTTTTTCAATTTTTGCCGTTAAATGTTCGCCTTGCACCTGCGAACCGGTAAGTTCGTTGTTAATCTGGGACTTTTTTTGCACGAAACTCATGATTTGACCGCGCTGACGGTCGATATTTTCCAAAATGTCAGCGAGCTGTTTTTTTACTTCCGGCCATTTCGTTTCTTCCTGGGCTAATTTTTCCTGTTCTTCGAGAAGTTTAAGCTCGATTTCGCTAATTTGTCCGGCCAGTTCTTTCTCTGTCTCTAGTTGCAGTTGAAAACTGGTTTCTTTAGCGGAAATTTCCTCGGTCAACTGCTGGATGCGCTGATTAAAATGAAGTTGGTTGCCTTTCGCCCGATCCGCTTTTTCTTCACTGCGGGCGATTTCCGAATCGAGTACCGAAACTTTTTCATGCTGTTTGACCAACAGTTCGTCTTCTTCGGTTAAGGACAAATGATCGGCGCTCAAAGCGCTTTCCTTCTGCCTTACTTGCGCGGAGGCCTCCTCAAAATTGTTTTCTTTGATTATTAACTCTTCTCCTACGGTGAGGCTGTTGGTTTTAAGCTGGGAATAGTTCTGGGCAAACCGGCCAATTTCCTGCGTGCGGAGTTCTTCTTTATATTTTTGGTATTGCCGGGTTTTGCGCACCTGGGCATCAAGGGCGGAAATTTGTTTTTTTACTTCGGTAACAATATCGTTCAGCCGAAGTAAATCGTTATCGACCCGTTCCATTTTATGGAGGGCTTCCTCGCGGCGGGCTTTAAATTTGGCGATTCCGGCCGCTTCTTCAAAAAGTGTCCGACGTTCTTCCGGTTTGGCCGAAATGATAAATTCTACTTTTCCCTGTTCCATTAAGGAGTAGGCGTCAACGCCCAAGCCGGTATCTAAAAACAGGTCCCGAATATCCTTGAGCCGGCAGGGGGATTTGTTAATCAGATACTCGCTTTCCCCGGAGCGGAACAGCCGGCGGGTGACCACCACTTCCGGAAAATCCAAGGGCAGGGTGTTCTGGGAATTGTCAAAAACCAAACTGACTTCGGCCATACTCTGGGCCGGGCGCTTGCTGGTCCCGTTAAAAATAACATCTTCCATCCGGTTGCCCCGCATCTGTTTGGCGCTTTGCTCGCCCATCACCCAGCGGATGGCATCGGAGACATTAGTTTTCCCGCAGCCGTTCGGCCCAACAATGACCGTTGTGCCCGGTTCAAACTCCAGGCAGGCCCGATCGGCAAACGATTTAAACCCGCACAATTCTATTCTTTTTAAGTACATATATTACCTTCCTTAGCCGGATTTTTACATCTTTTACCATCTTGTAGAGACAATGCCAAATTATATTTTATGTAATTTATCAGTTTTTTTGCCTTTTGTCAACGAAATTTTGAGCATGGATTTAACCTGCACCCGCGAGAAAATCACCGGGTTTGCGGCGGGTTAAGTTGTAAAACTCACAAAAAACTCACAGAAGCTTAACATATTCCTCACCGCAGTCGGCTATCCTAATAGTGGTGACACAAAACACAGGAGGAATGTGATGAAAAAAAATCTTTTTAACACAGTTTACAGATTGGTTACTCAAGCAAGAAATCTGGGTTTTGTTTTGCTGTTATTCGTCTTGCCGATTACCATATTATCAGAGGCAGACTGCGCAGTGTCCATAAACAATGTGGAAATATTGGCGGTCACAAAAAATTCCACCCGGATCCGCTGGGACAGCCCGGAACAGCATACTGCCGTTGTTGTTTACGGTAAGGATGCTTCCTACGGAGCAAGCGTCTCTGATGAGCTACTTAACTATTTTCATTTTGTTGATCTCCCCAACCTTTCGGAAAATACCACCTATAATTTTTTAATCAAAGGCAAAGATACGCATAATGCCGAAACTATATCAATAAATTATACCTTTACCACTATCGATCAAGCTAAGATGGAAGTAAAAATAAGAGCGGCAAGAGCCGATGGGGGGCTGCCGAAAACATACTATGTCAAAACCGATGGGGACGACGCGAAAGATGGGCTTTCCAAAGAAACCGCTTGGCGGCATCCGGCGGCGGCTGTTTCTAGAGCATCTGCCGGCGATACGATTTATTTGCTGAATGGCACATATTTGGATGAAGAGATAATATTTACCGCTTCCGGAATTGACACAAATCCCATTACTCTTCGAGCATACCCGGGAGCCGCTCCGATACTCAAAAATACCCTGGCTTACCCTGTTTTCATCGGTATTAACACCAATGAACAATCCTATTTGAATATTACCGGAATAACAGTAACGAATTATTGTTTGGATGCCAGTAGCAAAGGACATGGGATTGTTGCAAGTAAAAAATCCCATGATATAGTAATTGACGGTTGTACGGTTGGGGATAACGGATTCTTCGGCATCGCAGTTTCGGGTTACCACTGTTTAGTCAAGAATTCACTTGGCTATAATAATGATATGGACAATTTTCGGATCAGCGGGCACAACAATATCTGCGAGAATTGTACGGCAGAACAAAGAACAGGCATGACTTATAAGTCGGATTACGGATTCGGCACTTCCGGGCCATCCTATAATATTACTTTTCGAAATTGTACCGCTGACGGCGCTTTTGGACATAATTTTGCTACAACCAGCGGAAAGTTGTCCTTAGATCCAAGCCCGAACGGTGTTATTTTCGATGGCTGCAAAGTAATAAATGGCGGGGTCGGTTTTGAAATTCGCGACCAGTCAAACAACATTACCATCAAAAATACAGTTGTGGATACGGCAAAAAACAGTAATGGGGCGATCTATATTGTCCATGGCGCGTCTAACGTGCTTGTTGAGGACGTAAAAGTTACTAATTCCTTATACCCATTTTCCCTGGATAGCAACTGTGTGGGAACAAATATAACCTTTAATCGCTGCGTGGCGGTTAATACCACTAACGAATATGCTCAGACTTCCGAGCCCTATGCATTCAAGGTATCAGCCGGTAATAATGTGTCTATAATTAATTGTGTCGCCAATACCAGTACCGGTTTTAATAATCGAAGTACCACGGCGATCTATGCCGGAAGCAAAACAGACAGAACCGTAAGAAACAATATTATCTCCGGGTTTACCTTTGGCTATAAGGGAAGCAGCGCGATTAATTATTCCTGCATATTTAATACAAAGTCTCCTGTTTCAGCAGGAACTAATGGCCTGGGCAACCTGATCAATATGGACCCCTTATTTGCCGATTCTGCGGCCGGCGATTTTCACCTTAAATCCCAATATGGCCGCTGGAACGGCGCGGCCTGGGTTCTTGACGAAGTCAGCAGTCCCTGCCTGGACGCCGGCGATCCGGCCGATGATTATTCCCTGGAATCGTCGTTGAACGGGGGAAGAATAAATCTCGGTTCTTACGGCAATACCGTCCAGGCTTCCCGCAGCGGATTTGTTCCCAACCTGGATGTTGTCCCCCCAACGATACTTAATGAAATTCCGGAACAAAAAATTACTGTTTATCCTAATCCTTATGTGCAGGGTAAAAACAGCGGCGGCAAGATAATTTTTGGCAATTTAACATCGGAAGCAATAATTAACATCTATACTTTGTCCGGTGAATTGCTAAAAACAATTGAACACGATGCTAACATTAACAGTCGGGAAGAATGGGATATCGCCGAAGTAAACAGTGGTATCTATCTCTACTGCGTTAATTCCAGTCAAGGGAACAAAAAAGGTAAAATATCCATTGTTAAATAATAACCATAACCTGAAAATTGATTGAAAAAAAACAGAATAAATGATATATTGATGCTTGAAATGTCTTCGATTATTTCCAAAGCCAGAACAATAATCTTAATAACTTTAATCTCATCTATCAGCCAGGTAAACCCGGCGGTAATATCTATCGGGAAAGATAATAACAATTGGGACAGTAAGGTTGCTTACGAGAATACGGTTAAAGTTCAAGCAACAGGTAAGATAGAAATAAAACAGTTGGTGGATGACTATCACTCCTATTGGCGGTTTGATAACAATACCCTGCTCGATGAAAATGTAACAAACCAAAACGATGGAATTGGGCTGGCGCTTATTTACAACGCCAGCGGCAAATACGGAGGAGCCTACAGCTTCGACGGCCAGAAGAGTTATATCAACTGCGGTAAAAAGGCTAACTTGAATATCACCGAGGCCATTACGGTGGAAGCCTGGATAAATCCGCTCAGTGACGGAGGCTGGTTTACCTCTATCGTCCAAAAATTGTACTGGGATGGCTGGATCGGTTTTGCTCTCTTCCACCGGGTGGATAAGATATATTTTGTCTCTCACGGAGAATCAAACGGCCCGTCGTATTCCATCTCCTCCTCATACGGAAAATGGATTCATCTCGCCGGCCAATATGACGGCGCTAAATTGCGGCTGTTTATTAATGGCGAAGAAAAAGGAACCGCGGTTAACCTGAGCGGTGGTTTGGGCAGTTCTTCCGCACAGGAATTGAACATCGGACGGCGGGCCGCCAGCTTTTTTGACGGTCAAATCGATGATGTTCGCCTTTATAATCGAGCGTTATCTTTAGCAGAAATAAAGCAAACAATGAACAATGAACATTATTTAACCGGCCGCCTTGTTTCGGTAACTGAAGACGCAGAATTCTCCGGTTTAACCGGGGATGTGTGGAAACAAATAACTGTTGACGCTTTAATGCCGGCCGGCACCAGTATCGATCTGCATGTAAGAACATCTTTTGATAACGACATCGCCAATTCTCAGACAGCGTGGACACTTATTCAAGCCAATGCCGGCAGTGGAATAACCTATAATTTGCCTCTAAAAGAAAGAAAAAGATATCTTCAATGGAAATTAGAATTAAAAACAAATGATGCGTCTTTAACCCCGGAAATACAAAACATTATCTTAAGCGGAGAAAATATACCCGATAAAATAAAAAATAAAAATATATCCATCGGCCCAAATCCTTTCACCCCGGCCCGGCCTTCCTATGATAAGGTTTATTTTAATATTGATCAGCCTGCGGAGACCATCATGTTGGAAATATACAGTTCCAAAGGAAGATTGATTTTCGAAAAAGATTTTAATTCGGCAGAAAATATTTATTGGGATGGCCGAAACAACTCCGGCGAAATTGCCGAGGATGGCGGTTATCTTTATCAATTAAAAATAGACGGTAAAACTTACAACGGCACAGTAATCCTCGCGCGTTAGTCCCTGCCGGGTTCGGAACTCATTTGCTCCCTTCCTCGAATTACCTCAAAGTAACAGACAAGACAAAAAAGATTGAAAAAATAAGGAAAAAGTAGTATACATTAAGCAGTATGACACTCAAGACTCATAACCCGGAAAAAAAACGCAATGGGACATTCATTCTGGCCAGATAAAAAAATATACCTTTTACTGGTTTTCTTATTCTCGCCTGTAATAGGCTTTGCTTCTTTCGATGATATTCAGATTGGAGCAAGACAATCCGGTATGAGCGAGGCCTATTCGGCTGTCCTTGACGACAGTTTTGCCCTCTTTTATAATCCAGCCGGTTTAAGTAATCTTAACCGTTTGGAAGTGGGCAGTATGTATTCCCAATTATATTACGGGTTAGACGATGGTTCTAATTGGAGCAATCAGTCGTTGGCGGCCGCTTATCCAATTAATAAAAAGAACGGTTTGGGATTGGGCTGGCATGGTAAAGACTTTTCCGAACTGTATTGGGAAAATACTTTCCTCGCTGGATATGGGTATAAAATAGCAAAAAATTTAGCCGTAGGAATAAATTTAAAAGCCCGGCAGAAAAAATATGGCGCCAATGAATGGGTGGACCTTAATCCGTCCTTTGCCGCAAAAAGAAAAATAACCAGATTTAGTTCCGATTTGGGATTTCTCTTAGCGGCCGGAGAAAGTTCATGGGGAGTGTCCGTGCAGGATTTTACCCGGCCCGATGTCGGATTGTTTGACAAAACTGTCCTGCCGATGACTGTCCGGCTAGGTTATGCTTATCGAGTATCCCGCAGTTTTAAAATCGCTTCCGACTGGGTATCCCGCAAAAAAGATTATGAAATGAACCTCGGTTGGGAAAACGAATTTTTGGGAAAAATGAATGGTGTTTGTCTGAGAGGCGGGGTAAGTCTTGGTAATGATCAATATAAACAATTGTCTTTGGGCCTGGGATACCTCTTCAATAAATTTTTCCCGTTGCGTCTGGATTATGCTTTCAATTATCCCTTATCCGGTATCGAAGGAACAGCCGGCTCGCATCTGTTTTCTCTAAATATGAAATTTGGGGAAAATAAACATCTGACTAAACAGGAAAGAGGAATTATCCGGCAAAAAGAAGAAAAAGACAAAAAGGAAAAAATTCGCCTAAACAACGAATATGCTCAGGCCTTGACTTTTTACAAAGAAAACTGTCTCATCCAGGCTTATGAAACATTTGACAATATAATCAACGGCAGCGCGCAGAATATACCTGAAATTATTGCTAACTGCAAAAAACACAGAACACTGATCTTAAATCAGATGGAAGAATTGGTTAACCGGGGCAGCAAATCGTTGGATTATAATTACGCGCAGGGCTTTATTCACTACATGAAAAAAGATTATAAAAATACGCTGACCTCTTGGGACAAAATCACAGTTTTAAATCAACATTTTCCTGAAGTAACGCTCTATATCGATAAAGCCAGAAAAATTATAGAAAATCTGGAAAAAATCAAAACCAGAGAAAAGAAAACCAACGCGGAAAATTTATTTAATACCGGAAAAGTTTTATTCGATAAGGGATATTATGCCGAAGCTATTTTGTACTTTCAGTCGTCTTATAATTTTGAGTCCAAGGAAGAGACCGGCATTTACCTGAAACGTTGCCGGATAAGATTGCAGGAGAAGCTGGATAAACCCGTCATAAAAATTGAAAATAAACATATGGGAAGAAAAGCAGCAGAACCGAAAAACAAAATAACAGAAGCGGAAAACAAAACAGCAAAGACGGAAGAATTGCTAAATAACGGTATTATCGAATATCGGATGGGCAATTTTCAGAAAGCCAGCAACTATTTTACGGAGGCCTTAAGGTTTGATCCTGATAATGAAAATATTAAAATTTACAAAAAACGCGCGGAAACCCGCTTGAGAAAAAACGGAGAGTTGATGGACAAAACCGATGAAGAGAAAATCAACACATTTTACAAACAAGGGGTGATGAAATATATGAACGGTGATTTAACCGGGGCGATAAAAATCTGGGAAGAAATTTTGACGATTAACCCCAACGACGAGAAAGTCATCAACAGTTTAATCAAGGTCCGGAAAGAATTAGAAATTAAATGAGCATAAAATTAAAATTTAGCCTGCTGGTCTCCGTGTTAAATCTGCTGATTATTTCACTGGTCGCTTTTTTTATTTTAAAAGCGGAAAGAAAACTGCTTATCGCCGACATGCAAACCAAACAAATCGCCATCCTCAACGGTTTTGTTCAGGTTTGCCGTGACGCCTACATCAACAAGGAAGAATTGAGTATTTTTAATTATACAAAGGTAATAAAGAAGACCCCGGAAATCGAATATCTTCTCTATACAGCTAATGGAAAAATAATGGCTGGTGACAACCCTTCCTTGATCGGTAATGAGATAAAAAAAAGGAATTATTTTGCCATAAAAAAGAAAGAAACAACGCTTTTCCGCTCCTATTATACGGAAAACAAAAAAAGAATTCTGGAATTATACGCTGATATATATTTTAAAGATTTGAAAATCGGCACAGCCCTAATCGGATTTTCCGATGAGGTGTTGAAAAAACTGATGAACGAATCTTTTGTTAAAAACAGAAGGGTAATTTTTTTAATTTCTTTTGCCGGCATATTTTTAGGAATTTTAGGGTCGATAATCTTAAGCAAGATGATTATTTCACCGATCAAAATTCTGGCTGCCGGCGCCAAATTAATCGGAGAGGGTAAATTCGAACAACAAATAGAAATAAAAAGCCGCGATGAAATAGGCCAATTGGCGGCAGATTTTAACCGGATGACGCAAAAATTGCGGGAGCTGGAACAAATGAAACAGGATTTTGTTTCCAATGTCACCCATGACTTAAAAAGTCCTTTAAATATAATTCGCAGCTGCGTAAACTATATTTTAAAAAAGAAGGGAGCAGCTGCCGACAAAACTGAGTTTGATTTTCTGATCAGCATTCAAAATAACACCGAACGACTTTCCAAATATATTAGTACTTTATTGGATGTGGCCAAAATTGAGGCGATGAAATTAGAGCTCTTTAAAGAGAAATTTAATATCGTTACTCTGATTATTGAAATGGCCGAATATTTTTTGCCTTACGCCAACGAGAAGGGAATAAAGATAAAAGTTCATTGTCCAAAGAAAGAAATAATCGTTAATGCTGATCTGAATAAAATCAAGCAGGTGATGATGAATCTGTTAAGTAACGGTTTAAAATATACGGAAAAAGGTGAAATAGGCATCGCCATTGATGAAGAGACTGGAGCCGTCCGTGTTTCGGTTGCGGACAGCGGCTGCGGAATAGCGGGAGAATTTTTGGATAAGATCTTTGATAAATTTTACCGGGTCAGCTCAGGAAACACCGCGAAAAAAGAGGGGACCGGGCTGGGCTTAAGCATCTGTAAGGGCCTTATCGAACTGCACGGCGGCCGGATTTGGGCAGAAAGCATAGTAAACAAGGGAACGAAATTTTTCTTTTTGATACCAATAAGTTAGCAAGCTGAGTTTTTGTTTTCCCTCTTTTATAAAGAGGGGTAGGGGAGATTTATAGGGGGAATACACACAAACATTGAAATTCCTCTTTAGAACAGTAGCCATTTATGGATCAACATAAAATTTTACTTATTGACGACGAACAGGATTACTTAAAGATTACCAAAACCATCCTGGAAGATGAACTGTTCCTCGTTTTCTCCGCAAACAATCCGGATGAAGCCTGGGCAAAAATCGGCAAGGCCAAACCGGATCTAATAATACTGGACATCACTATGCCGGGGATGGATGGCTATCAATTTTGCCGTAAACTCAAGGGCGATCCCGGCACGGCTAATCTTCCGGTAATTTTCCTGAGCAACAAAAGCGCAGAATTCGATAAAGTTTTAGGACTGGAGCTGGGCGCGGAAGACTACATCACCAAATCGACCGGGGAAAGAGAGTTCATTGCCCGGATTAAGACCGTCTTGCGAAGAAGGAGCATCAGCGCAACGGCCGACGCAGTTTTGACCTCGGCTAAACTAACGATTAATTTGGACACCAGGGAAGTCAACTTAGAAAACAAGAAAATAATCTTAACTCCCAAGGAATTTGATTTACTGGCGCTTTTCGTCAAAAAAAAGGGGAGGGTGTTACAGCGAAACTTTTTGTTTGAAAGCATCTGCGGATACGAAAATTTCGGCTCTTCCCGGGCAATTGATACCCACATAAAACAATTGAGGAAGAAATTAGGCAGTTACGGCCAAAAGATCAAAACCTTTAAAGGCATCGGCTATGTTTTCGAAATTTGAGGGACGGAGTCAAGTTGTCAAGATGAGCTAAACTATTACCATCAAGTCCTGAAAGGACGCCGGAATTTAGGCGGGGGTTTTAACCCCCGCTGAATAGCCAATGAACAATAAGCCCTGAAAGGGCGCAGGAAAATAATATGCCAAATGTCGAAAATACCTTCGCCCCTTCGGGGCTTAAATCGTTTTTGACGATCTTATCGGGGATTTCATCCCCGCCTATATTCCAAAATCCCTTCGGGATAAAAAACAAAAACTAAAATTATTAAATTTAAAGTCCTCGGCCCTGAACTTAAATTCTCCTCTTTTTTAAAGAGGGGGTAGAGGAGATTTAGATAATATTTTCTATTTTCAAATCCCCCTTCGCCCCCTTTTTAAAGGGGGAAATTCAATTTTTGCCAAACATTGAAATTCCTTAGCAACCACTACTCTTCTTCTATTTTAACGGTTATCGTTTCCAGATCGTCCGGCAAGCGATGATTTTCCATATTGTTGACCGCGTACAGCCGCTGATCATAATCAAATGCTATCGCGTAACAACGGACAACCTCTTTCCCGTTAAACTTAACCACAAATCCGCCATCAGCCATCTAAACCTCCTCCAGTCTACCCCGGGACCCGAAACTCCCGAACCGAGACCCGATCACCCAGAACCGAGCCCCTGATTTTATCATTCACACACCTTCAAATCCAGCAGGATCAACTGGGCGTATTCGCGTTCCTGCCAGATGTTTAACTCCAGCTGAAAAACAATGTCCAGATAATTTATCCCCTTCAACCGTTCCGTCCATTCGCCCAGTCCCCAGCCAATCGCTTTTAATTCCATACTGCCGCCATCCAACCGGAGCTGAAGATGCTTGTGATTGGTTCCCACAGCTGTGCAGCTTTTCAATTTAATTTTTTTGATCAGAAAATTTGCTGCCGGATTGCCGATCCCGTAAGGCTCTAAATTTTTTAATTCTTCAATAAATTTAAGCGAAATGACTGAGGAATCAATTTCCGCATCGATGGAAATTGTCGGGACCAGATCTTCATCTTTTAAAACAGAGCCGGCATAATTTTTTATCCGTTCCCGAAATTTTTCCACATTTGACCGGGAAAGGGTGAGACCGGCCGCCATTTTGTGACCGCCGAATTTAATCAGCAAATCCTGACAGTGGGTAAAAGCCTCAACTAAATTTAATCCGGGTATCGAACGACCGGACCCCGCGATCTCATCGCCGTTGGCAATTAACAAAACAACCGGACGGTAATACTGCCGGGAAATCTGGCTGGCCACAACTCCGGTTACCCCGGGTTCTAAATCCTGGGCCGCCACAACAAAAATCCGATCATTAATCAAATCGCACTGCTGAAACAGGAGAGAATTGAAATGCTCCAAATTTTCGCCTTGAATTTGACGCCGTTCATCATTGAGGGCGGAAATCTGATCCAAAAAATCTTCTCCTGTTTGCCGGTCAGCGGCAAGCAATAAATCTACCGCCAGTTTTGCTTTAGAACGGCGGCTGGGAGCGTTGAGCAAAGGAACCATCCCCCAATGAATATTTTTTAAAGTAAGATTTTTTTCTGTCGGAGAAAAAAAATTGCGTAAAACAACTAAGCCCGGCCTTTCCGTTTTGGTTAAACTTTTTATCCCCAGTTTGGTTAAGATTCGGTTTTCTCCAACCAGAGGCACATTATCCGCTAAGGTGGCTAAACAAACTAAATCCAGCTGCTCCTGAATAAAGAATTTCATAGCCAAATTGGTTAATTCGATTAGCCGTAAAAAAACCCGCATGGTCGTCCGGGCATCTTCCAAAGCCCGATGCGGTAAAACCGCGACAAAACCGAATTCCCGCGATAAAAACTCCAGCGCATGGGTGCGAAAAGGAAAATGCTGGCGGGAAAACTCCAGTGTGTCGATAACCTCTTCGGCAATTTTCGGCAATTGGTTTTTTTCTAAGGCAAAATTTAGAAACCCTAAAACAAAATCCTTGTTATGCACTACAATGATTTTATCTTTAATAAAATCCAACAACCCTTGCAGCGCCTCTTTCAGGCTCGGAGCCGCAGCGCACATCTGGGCAGTTATTCCATGATAAGCCGAAGCTGTGGAGGAGATATTTTTTTCCGGCCGGATTAAAGAGTGAAACTTGTCTTTTTCCTGCCAATTAAACAATTCTATTGCCCCAATCTCGACGACATCATCCAACCAGGGATGAAAACCGGTGGTTTCGATATCCACAACCGCAAATTTTTTGTTCATATAGGGACTGGCCATTAAGGTCAAGGCCTGCCCAAACTTAAAAGCTACGCCGCAGCCAGCCAATTCGGAAAAAGGATAAGCGGAATCTCTTCGTTTAGGATTGACTACCGCATAAGCATCCGGCAATTCCTGCCCAACCTCGTGATGATCGGTAACAATTACTTCCATCCCTTTGCTTTTAGCATAAGCGATCTCAGGGCCGGCGCTGATCCCGCAATCCACCGTAATCACCAGCTTAACCCCTAATTGAGCATAGGTATCGAGAACATTTTTATCTAACCCATACCCCTCTTCCCCAGGCACATACCAGACAGTGTCTGCCCCCCAGGCGTCTAACACATTTTTCATGATCACCAACCCGGTGACACCGTCTGTATCCCCATCGCCATAAACCAGGATTTTTTCCTTGTTTTCGATGGCTTTTTTGATCCGAATTACGGCTTTTTCCATGTCGGCCAATAAATAAGGATTAAATAAATTAGCGCTATCCGGATAAAAGAATTCTTCGGCTTGGGAAATTTCGGTTATTCCGCGATTTACCAGTATCTTTGCCAGGGGAAGGGAAACACCTAATGGTACTGTTAATTGTTCAACAACAGTTGGATCGGGCAGTTTTATATCCCAGCGTTGATTAGAATAATCCATCGTAATTTTTATTTCTTAGGAAACCATCTTGATAAAATTTCTCTGAATTTTGCAAAGGAACCGTCTTGACACTTATTCAAACTAACTTTCTGAGCAATCTCCAGATAAAGAGACGATGACCGTGGAATTCTTTTTATTTTTAAGGCATCTTCCATAGCTTCTTTCGGTCCCTTAGGTTTTGGGGTATTTATCGTCCAAACATTTTTCTTTACAAGCCATTCTTTTAATTCTTGATAATTGTCCCAACCCAATGCCCGCGCTGTATGCAAAGATTCCACCCATACCCAGATTTCTAATTCCGGATTAAAAACAATAACATCCCCTCTATTCTTCCAACCATTGATTTCAATCTCTCTTTTTATTTTTTCAGCAACCATATCCGGCAGTTCTTTCTCCTGACCACTTCCCTCAAGATCAAGAAAAACAAGCGCATAAGAATACAGCTTTATAAATGATCTTAAAAATTCTGATGCATAACAATAAACTCCGGAATCGCGCAAAGGATGAATAAATATTTCATAATTAATCTTATTTATATTTAACGAATCAAACCGGGAAAGCAAACCGTCTATTGCAAATTTTACATTTTTATCCGGTACCAGAACAACAAGATCTTTCATTGTAATACCCCAGCAGCATGTAAAGCAGAAAGATCAGTTCCCTTCTGCCATTCCTTAAGTTTTGGATGATCTTCCCCTCGTATCATAGCAACTGATCCCGAATCGGTCTTTGAAAAACAGATAATATCTTTAGGTTCAGTCAAATGGAGTATGGCCGGTGAATGAGTAGCCAATAAAATCTGATTTTCATAAACCGATGAAAGCGATTGAAACAGGCTTTCGATAGCAAGAGGATGCAAACCATTCTCCGGTTCCTCAATCATATAAATTTGATCTTTTTCAGGTAAATAGGCAATAATCGTTTGCGCAAAAAGACGAAGGGTTCCATCTGAAATAACCCAGGATGGCAGCGCCAAATTATTTTTATGAATAATATTAATGTATAAGAACCGGTCTTCGGACTTTTCTTTAACCTCAATTCCTCCAATTTCAGGAAGGGCAGTCTGAATATGCTTTATCCACATGGAAAAAGAATCAGGATGTTCTTTCTTTAAATATTGAATTACTTTAGGGAGATTGGAGCCATCGGTTTGAAAGGTTACCGGTGAATCCGGTCTACATGACCAGCGCATTTTACTACTGTCAAGTTGAAGGAATTGTATTCCATCCATAAGAATGTTCTTAGTCCAGAGTGTTACAGGAAACCGCTCTTCATCTTCCGGTACCCGGGCAAGAGAAGCTTTCGATGGGCCAAATTTATAAGTTATATTCCAACCTGTAATTTCGGATGTAAAACAATCATTTCCTTTATCGCTTTTAGATACTAATTTCCGCCAGCCAATAGGGGTCCTTCTACTATTACCCGGTAACAATACATATTCCGGCTCTTTTGGTTCGACAGGAAATAGCTCAGTTTGTTTTGCCAGATTAATTTTACCATTAGAGTAATTCAACGATTTTTTTATCAACCAAAGGTTCTCACCGCCAATACTAATTCCTTTTTTTTCATCATATTGAAAAGAGATCTCATACCGAACTAAACCATAATCTTTATCTTTTAGTTTGCCTTTAATCTTTTCGGGAATTTCCAGTTCTATGGCAATCTCAAATTTTTTTCCCTGCCGATTCCATAAGAGTTCTTCAAAATGAGATGCTCTTTTTTCCATAGCTTTTCGAGGATCACCATTAAGCACATCCTTAATCAAATTAACGACATCTAAAAAAGTGCTTTTCCCACTCGCATTTGGCCCAACAAGAATTTGGAATTTCGAAAGTTTTATATCTATATATTTTAGGGCACGAAAATGAAGGACTTCAATTCGGCTAAACATGACTTACTCCTCTTTTACATAATTTTAAGCGGATATTGCTCTTCCATTAAAAAAACTATCCGATAACGTCATAAATTAAGGGTTGGATTTTAGGTTTCTTAGGTAATATTTGATAAGCCTTCAAAAATTTATCCCGCGCCAAAGACAAATTTTGATCTGTGTTCCAATGGAAGAAAGCCAGCGGTTCTCCTTTTTTTACTTTATCGCCAAGCTTCTTTTTGATGATTATGCCCGCCGCCGGATCGATGGAATCGTCAATCTTGGCCCGTCCGGCTCCCAAGACTGTTGCGGCTTCTCCAATTAAACGGGTATCAAGGGAATAGACATATCCTTCCTTAGGGGAAGTTACCACCGATACCCTGCGGGCTTTCGGTAGAATTTTATCGGGATGTTCTATAATTTTGGGATCTCCGCCTTGAGCTTTGACCAGCTCGGCAAATTTTTCCAGCCCTGCTCCGTTACTGATTACTTCCTGCAGTTTTTGTTTTGCCTGCTCTAAATTTTTTGCCTTCTTGGCCATGACCAGCATCCAACCACCCAGTTCCAGCAAAAGCCGGCGAAAATCCTCGGGACCCCCGCCTTTCAGTATTTCAATTGCCTGCTTAACTTCTAAGCTGTTACCGATTGCTTCACCTAATGGTTGACTCATATCTGTAATCAAAGCCTTGACGGCGATGCCGGATTTTTTGCCCGTATTTACTAAACTGCGGGCCAAAGCCCAAGCATCAACTAAACGGCGCATAAAGGCCCCGCTGCCTGTTTTCACATCAACCACTAAATGGGTAGACCCCTCAGCTATTTTTTTAGAGATAATACTGCTGACAATCAATGGGGCGGAATCTACCGTTGCCGTAACATCGCGCAGGCTGTAGATGATTTTATCAGCCGGAACAAGATCTTTACTCTGCCCAATTATGGCCACACCAATTTTTTTCAATTGCCGGAGAAAACCCTCCCGGGACAAATTTACCTTAAAACCTGGTATTGATTCCAATTTATCCAAAGTCCCGCCGGTGTGTCCTAACGCTCTGCCAGCAACCATCGGCACTACGATACCGCAAACACTAATTAACGGAGCGAGGGCCAGGGAAATTCCGTCACCGACACCACCGGTCGAATGTTTATCCACTTTTGGCCCGGAAACGGAAGAAAGATTAAATGTTTTTCCTGAATCTTTCAAAAGCCCGGTAAAACAAAGTGTTTCTTCGCTGTTCATTCCGCTGAAAAATACCGCCATCAAAAAAGCCGACATCTGATAGTCGGCAATTTTTCCTTGCATAAAATTTTCCACAAAAAATTTGATTTCTACCGGGGTTAAATTTTTTCCATCGCGTTTCTTACGAATAATTTCTTCAGCAAACATTTTCTTCACCATCCTTAAAAAAAGTTAGGTAGGGAACGCATATATGCGTTCCCTACAACTTACACAGCAGGGTCTTTTTCTCCCTCTTTTATAAAGAGGGGTAGGGGAGATTTAGTAATTATTATTGTCTAAATCCCCCTTATCCCCCTTTTTCAAAGGGGGAAATTCAATTTTTGCCAAACATTGAATTTCCTATGCATTCTATACCTTAGATCAAAATTTCGCGCTCTTGATCAATTCTTGTAAAATTTTTATAAACTTTTTGCCGGCTTCTTTTCCTGCCCGCAAAACATCTTCATGGGTAGTTTTATATTTCGTTATCCCGGTGCGATTAGCAACATAGACCAGGCTGGAGACTTCCATTCCTTCCTGATAGGCGACTATATTCTCCGGCACAATCGACATCGCGACGACATCGGCCCCGGTTTTTCTAATGACGCCCAACTCGGCGCCGGTTTCATAAGTCGGGCCGGGCATAAAGGCATAAACACCCTGATGAACAATCATACCTAATTTTTTGCTGATAGACAATAATAATTTCCTTAAACGCAAAGAATAAAGCTGACTTAAATCCAAAAAAATATTTTTATCCCAATTTTGGCTTCCCCGCAAAGGATTTTCTGCGAAAAGATTTAGATGATCCTTAAGCAAAACCAAATCTCCAAGCTTTAAGTGATTTTTCACGGCTCCGGCCGCGCCGGTGGTAAGCAACGTTTTTATTCCCAACGCCGAAAGCAGCCTTACCGGATAAGTAGTTTGTTCTAAAGAATAGCCTTCATAGTAGTGCGGCCGGCCCTGCAAAATTAAAATTTTTTTATCAGCGAAATCGCCAAAAACTATTTTTCCCGGATGTCCAGGGATGGTCGGACGGACAAAATAAGGGATCGAAGCGTAAGGAATTATTTTGGGGTTTTTGAGCAAACCAGCGACTTCCTCCAAACCGCTTCCCAAAATTATCCCCAATTGGGGAACAGCGCCGATTCGTTGGGTAACGAACTCTTTAGTAATGGTTAAGTTTTTTGGAGTAAGCATAAAATCAGCGTAAAACTCAAAGCGCAAAACGTAAAACGAAAGTCAAAAGCCTCGAGTCTTTAAATTTTGAGTTTAGCGCTTTGCGTTTTACGTTATTTTAACCAGGATATCGCCGATGATGTTGGCGGCTTCATCTCCGCGGTCGGCGGCGTTGGAGAGATGACGATAGATTTCCCGCAATTTAAGGATAGTAATCACATCCGGATTTTGAAAGAGGTCAACCAAAGCTTCCCGATAAATGTGTTCAACCAAATTTTCAATTTTTTTTGCTTTCATAATATGCTGAGAAGCAGACTTCGGATCATCTTTTAGTTTACTGACTGCCAGGTAAATATTTTCTGCCGACTCGCAAAGCGCTTCCGCCATCCTTTTCAGGTATTGATTAGTCTCAACCTTAAAAAGAATCATTTCGGCTACCGTAGACTTGGCATAATCGATCATATCATCAATCACGCGGGAAACGGCAAAAATATCTTCGCGATCAATCGGAGTGATAAATGATTCGTTCAAGGCCTCAACTAAGATACGGCGTAATTCATCCGCCCGATCCTCCGCTTCATTTACCCTTCGAGCGGCGATTTCGTTGGGAGAATTGACAAATTCCAGCAACAAACGGATACCAACCTCGGTAGATTTAGCCTGTTCTTTAAGCATTTGGAAAAAATCTTTTGGTTTGGTGAACAATTTCATTTTATAAAATCCTTTTTAACAATGATAGCGTACCGTAAATAAGCCCGGAAATAAGCGCCGCAGCCGGCATCGTCACCAGCCAGGAAAAGAGAATTCTTCCCAAAAGATGCCAACGAATTGCCTTGGGACGACCCACTGCTCCTGTTCCGGCAATTGAAGAAGAAATTACTTGCGTAGAGCTTAAGGGAAACCCCAACAATCCGGTAACCATAATCACCAAAGACGAACTGCTTTGCGCTGATAAACCATGAATTATCCTCACGCGGAACAACCGCATCCCTACATTGCAAAGTATTCGCTTCTGTCCAAACCCCACACCGAAGGCGATGCTCAAAGCGCAGCTAAATATAACCCAAGTGGGAATCACGGTAATCGAACGATCACTAAGTAACGGAAACCAACCATGGAATCCTAAGGCAATTAAGGAAAATGTTATGATACCCATCATTTTTTGCCCATCGTTACTCCCATGAGTAAAGGCCAATAAAGTTGTTGTGCAAAGCTGTAAAATTTTACACAAAATATTTACCTTCGGAGTAAAGTACCGGGAAAAAAAACCAATTACCGATGTAACCAGATAACTCAAAAAGAAACCAACAAAAGGAGATAAAAGCAAGACAAGAAAAATATTGGATATATTTTTCCACTGCAAACTATTTATCCCCCAGCTTAAAGTGAAAGAGCCGATGATCCCGCCAATCAAAGAGTGAAACGAACTCACGGGAATGCCTTTTCGAGCCAGGAAAACAATCCAAACCAAAGCCCCGGCGATAGCTGATAAAATAATTATCCCGGTATCCGGTAAATGACGAACGCTAGCCGGCATAACAATCTTGTAAGCGATCGTCCTGGCGACAGCTGTGCCTAAAAAACAAGCTCCTAAAAACTCGAAAATTGCCGCGATAAATTTTGCCCAACCCAGGGATAATACACCGGAAGAAACAACGGTAGCCGTAATATTGGCCGAATCGTTCGCCCCATTGAAGAAAGTAAAAATTAAGCCAACCGCGATGATTAAAATTATAAAAATTAAATTGTTTTCCATAAGCCATTTTTTTCTCCCTCTTTAAAAAAGAGGGGTAGGGGAGATTTAGACAATATTTCTAATTTTCAAAATCCCCCTTTATCCCCCTTTATCCCCCTTTTTAAAGGGGGAACACTTCAACAAACTTCCAATTTTCTATAAAACATGCGCAGGCTAAAGCCTGCGGCTACCTTTTATATTTCAATTTCTGATCAGCGAAAGCGCTTCGGCGCGCGCTTTAAGATCAGTTAAAAATATGCCCCTTACTGCGGAAGTGATCGTTTTAGTTCCCGGTTTTTTTATCCCCCGCATCGTGATGCAAAAATGTTCGGCTTCGATGACCACCAGCACCCCGTAAGGATTGATTGCCGACATAATTAAATCGGCAATTTGTTTGGTTAATCTTTCCTGTAACTGAAGCCGGCGGGAAAGCAAATCGATAAAGCGAACTATTTTCGATAAACCAAGCAGCCGGTCTTTCTTTGGAATGTAAGCCACATGCGCCTTGCCGAAGAACGGCAGGAGATGATGCTCGCAGAGCGAATAAAGAGGTATGTCTTTGAGCAAAACTATTTCCTCGTGATCCTCGTTTTCATAATAAACCGCGAGTTCTTTTTTAGGATCGGTAAAATGACCGGCTAAAATCTCCTCGTACAAATTAGCGATCCGTTGCGGGGTATTGATTAAACCCTCCCGTTGCGGATCTTCCCCCACCGCTTCCAAAATCATCTTCACGGCGCGGACAATTTTTTCCTTGTCCATAGTCCGGTTATTGCTTTTTATTTTTGATTTCATCGTCTTCGTTAAAGATTTTTTCAAATTCTTCCCCCTCCAGAACTTCCCGTTCTACCAATTTCTCCGCTATTCTCTGCAGTTTTGACTGATTATTCTTCACCAATTCGCGGGCTGTCTGCAAACAGCCATCAATGATTGATTTAACTTCTTCATCAATCTGTTGAGCGGTATGCTCCGAATAATTCCGGTCCCGGGACAAATCCCTTCCTAAAAACACCTCTTCCTCCCGTTTCCGGAAACTTAGCGGTCCCAGTTTTTCGCTCATCCCGTACTCGCAAATCATTTTTTGAGCAATATTCGTAGCTTTAGCTAAATCGTTTTGGGCGCCGGTGGTGATCTCCTTAAAAATCAGCTCCTCGGCAACCCGGCCGCCGAGAAAAACAACAATCCGATTGATCATACTGGAGCGGTTATGCAAATAATGGTCTTCGGTCGGCAGCTGCAAAGTATAACCCAAGGCTGGTCCGCGCGGGATGATCGAAACTTTATGCACCGGATCGGTACCCGGCAAAAGCTTGGCAATTAAAGCATGGCCTGATTCGTGATAAGCAATAATCTTTTTTTCCGAATCGGAAATCATCTGTGATTTACGCTGAGGTCCGGCAATCACCCGATCAATCGCCTCTTCCAGATCAACCATCTCTACCGCCTCTTTGTTATGGCGAGCCGCAAGCAATGCGGCTTCATTAATCAGATTAGCTAAATCAGCGCCGACAAACCCCGGTGAACGGCGGGCAATCATTCGCAAATCCACCTCGGCGGCCAGTTTAACATTCTTGGCATGAACCTTCAATATTTCTTCCCGGCCTTTAAGATCCGGCGTCGGCACCATAATTTGCCGGTCAAACCGGCCCGGGCGCAACAACGCCGGATCCAGCACATCCGGACGGTTCGTCGCCGCAATTAAAATTACCCCTTCCTTAGTATCAAAACCGTCCATCTCGACGAGCAGCTGGTTTAATGTTTGTTCCCGTTCGTCATGACCGCCGCCGATACCGGCAAAACGATGCCGGCCGACAGCATCAATTTCGTCAACAAACAACAAACAGGGAGCGTTTCGTCGTCCCTGTTCAAAAAGATCCCTCACCCGGCTGGCTCCCACTCCGACGAACATCTCCACAAACTCGCTTCCCGAGGAGGAAAAAAAAGGCACCCCGGCTTCGCCGGCCACCGCCTTAGCGAGCAAGGTTTTTCCGGTACCCGGAGCCCCATACACCAAAACACCCTTGGGAATTTTTCCTCCCAACCGCTGGAACTTCGGCGGATCCTTGAGAAATTCGATAATCTCCCTCAGTTCTTCTTTGGATTCTTCGCAGCCGGCGACCTCGGCAAAAGTTACTTTAATTTTTTTACCGCTTTGCTGTTTAGCTTTAGACCGGCCAAAAGCCATCGCCTGCTTACCGCCGCCCTGCATCTGCCGAACCATAAAAAACCAGAGGGCGAGAAAAAGCAAAATCGGTCCGAAATTAAAAAAAAGCGCCTTCCAAATACTTTGTTCCGTTTGCCCCCGGTAATCCCGGACCTGATAAGTTTCCAACTCCTCAATCAATTTGGGATCACCAATCGGCACGGTTTTGAAATCCAGCCGGCTGCCCTTATCATCAATATATTTCCCGGTAATCAACTCTTTATTGATCGCCACCGTATCGATCTTGCCTTCCCGCAGTAATTGCTTAAACCGTGAGTAATTCACGGGAACCGGACCCTGTCCGGTAAACATATACATCAAAATAACCACCAAGACTAAGAACCATAACCCTAAAAATTTTAAATTTTGTTTATTCAAACTAACTCCTCCCCTTTTTTATCCGGTTCTCGGTACTCGACAGAACCAAACACCGTTAACCAGTTTTATTTTTTTTCTTTTAGCGCACCTTCGGCGCGAGCTTTTTTATTCCCTCTTTTAAAAAGAGGGGGTAGGGGAGATTTGATCAATATTTTTAAAATCCCCCTCAGTCCCCCTTTTTAAAGGGGGAACACTTCAACAAATTTCCAATTTCCTATACGAAACGCAGCATTTACCCTTCAATCTTTTTTATATTTAACAACCATTTCTAAAATCTGTTTGGTTTCCGCGGTAACTTTAAATTTTTCACTGCTTCGATAACCGGCCACCCAAAGGATATCGCCGGCCGTGGCCAGGATCGGTATTTTGTTTCTTTGCTCCCGGGGCAGCTTAAGATCAATAAAAAAATCTTTCAGTTTTTTTCTGCCCTTCATGCCGAACGGATAAAACCAATCACCTTTGCGCCGGAACCGTAAGTAAATTTTTTTCCGTGCTAATTTTGCCCAATCAAAATAGGCTTGGTTTTTATCCCGCTGATAACGAAATTTCTTTGATCGGCGAAAAATCCGGGACTTAAGGACTATTCCCGGTTCCGAACAACGAATCGTCCCGGGAATCTTTACCGGAAAGACCGCCTTGCTGGCGATCTTCTTTCTTAAATTATCCGGCGCAAAAAATAAAAAACGGTATTCTTTCCTTAACCGTTTGCCGGGCAAAGCAACTTCCCCGCTTCCTTCCCGCCTGGCGATTAAGCGCTGAACCGCCTGCCAATGAGTGAACCCGGTTTCCCCAGGCAGAAAGCGCTGCAGTAACTTCGTTTGAAGAAAGCTATTATACCGTAATAATTTAGATAAATCAATAGCTGTCTGATTTTTATAGCGGGCCGCAATTTTCGGATAAAGCGCGGCTATCCGCTTATCCCAATATAAATTTTCTTCATATAAAATCCCGGCCAGATGGGAAAGGCTTTCCCTGATGCGAGGATTATATTCAGCCAACAAAGGCAAAAGCTCCCGGCGAATCCGGTTGCGCCGAAAAACCGTATGCCGGTTGGTCTCGTCAAAGCGAAAAGACAATTGACTAATTTTAAGATACCGCTCAATTTCCTTTCGTCTGAGATAAAGCAGCGGCCGTATTAGTTCAACATCGCTATTGCCCAGCTTACGGATCGGCGGGATACCGGCCAGCCCAAGAGTTCCGGTTCCTCTAATCAGATTTCCCATCACGGTTTCCGCTTGATCACCCAGGTTATGCCCCAGGCTTACCCGCTGAAAACCAAACCGCCGAGCGTATGTTTCCATCCACTGGTAGCGCAATTCTCGCGCCGCCTGCTCAATACCCATTTTGTTCTTCCGGGCATAGCCGTAAACATCGATTTTTTTTACCACTAACTGCTCACCCAATTCCTTAACCCACCGGCGAACAAACTCTTCATCCTGCAGAGAATTTTTGCCCCGCAAACCATGTTGGAAATGAATTATTTTCAGCCTTAATCCATATTCCTTTTTTATCCGCCAAAAAAGATGCGTTAAACAAACCGAATCCGGCCCTCCGGAACAGCCGATTAAGACACAATCCCCCTTTTTCAGCATACGATAGCGGGTAATCGTCTCTTTAAATTTTGTTAAAACAGACTGCTCAAGATTATTCATTTCCTTTTTTCTTTAAAAAAATTCTGTAAAAGCGCCCGGCATTCCTCTTTTTCCACACCGCCAATTACCTCTATTTTATGCGGAAATTTTTTAAACAACGCCGGCAGATGCAGAGCGCCGGTTTTCGGTTCCTCCACCCCATAAACTATTTTTGTCACCCGCGCCCAGAGTAAAGCCCCCAAACACATTAAACAGGGTTCCACAGTAACATAAAGCGTGGTCTGCGACAAGCGATAATTTTTCAGTTTTTTTGCCGCCTGACGAATAGTAACTATCTCGGCGTGCGCCGTCGGATCATTGCTGCGAATGCTCTGATTATAACCGCGGCCAATAATCTTCCCAGCCAAAACCAAAACCGCCCCAACCGGCGCTTCCCCAACCCGCGCCGCCTTCCCCGCCTCTTTCAACGCCTCCCGCATAAATTGATTGTCTTCGCAAATAGCCATACTCAAATTTTATGTCCCCTAAGGCTTATAATTATTTTCTTTAGATTTAATGTTATCACCCAGATTTTTTAAGGCCTGGGCAGAAATTCTCCGAACATCCTCATCTTTATCCATACTCAATTCGGTCAGCCAGGGAATTGCCGAGAGATGCTTTGTTAAAAATAATGCCAAAGCCACATAGCGCCGTAAACCAACATCTTCACTTTTCAACAAGTCATCCAGCTTGGGAATATATTTTGTTTTCTCAAACTTGCTCCCATCCCAATCATATTTTGAACTTTCTAAGTTATATCCTTGCCCGTCCTGCAAATCATACGGAGGACTACTTGTTTCTGTATCGACAGCTGTTCCTAAAACTATTATTTCCAGTTCGTTATCTTCATCTATGTCTTTTATTTCTACAAATGGATGAAAATAACTATACGCGTGGCTAGACCTTATATCAATTTTTTCAATTTCTTTATAGCCATTTATTGAGGAGAATAATTCAATATAATTACTTCTGCCATCTTCATAAGAAGATTCACTTTGCAATAGAACAAGTTTATCGTTTCTCATATCAAGCATCCGCATAAATTCATAATTTTGATCACTATATTCACTATCACCCGAACTACTTCTTTCCCATTTAGGTTCTTTCAAATAATATATTATGTCTCGTCCATTTTGCCTGTCCAACAAAACAGGAGCAATCCAATACCAACTTACTAAAGAGCGACCATCATTTATAATCTCTACTTTGAGGCAGGCCACTATTTCTTTATCCGGATCATTATCTGAATTAATTTCATGCATAAATAAAAGCTTCGATTTCCCGATACTATTTTTATTTTCTTCCAAAAATTTATCCCAAAATGGCTGGCATTTCTCTCTGACAATTTTATCAATATCCGGCAAGTTTGCCTTTATTTTTTGAAGTGCTATAGTAATTGTTTCTGTGCTATATAATGTCACATATTCAGTATCGTACCCCAACTTTGTTATCATTGCCTGATGATATGAGATATCACTATCATATTTTGTAATTTTGAAGTGCCCATTCTTGTCTGAAAGAATTATATGTCTCCTTTCATCATAAATATTTACCTCACTCAATGGTTGCTTAGTTCCCATATCAATCACAATCCCGGAAAACTCTCTAGGTTTATAGTCTGCTGACTCGGCAATTGCTTTTTCAAAGAACAGTCCAACAAAAAGAACAACAACTACCAAGCTCTTCCAATTTATCATTTTATCCTCCAAACAACTATTATAGCTATTATAGGGGACGTTGCGTAGTTTAGCAACTTATTATTTGTTCTATTATTTTTGGTTCGTTAGTCAAATAACTACGCAAACTACGCAACGTCCCCTAGATCGATAAAGCTTTATTTTATCACCGCGATTTTACCGATTTTCTTTTCTCCATTATTGTTTCATTGTTCACAACCCCAAGCCAAATCTTAGGCGATGCCAGTAAAATATTTCGTTTCTTTTGTATCTTGTTCTTTTTGCGGCAAAAGACTGTTAAGTCTTAAATTTACATCGCGTAATTTTTCAAAATCCTCTTCTTGAATATAGCGCTTGCCGGCTTCAATGAATTTATTTGCTTGAAGCTGATCATTAAAGATTTCTCGTTTGTTCAGTAAATATTTAAACCAGCCCACTAACCAATCCGGTGTCCTTCCTAATATTTGAAAGTGGATATTCCGCAGTTCATTAATTGCCTCTTCAATTTTATTCGTGTTTGACGAAACCAAAAATGTGTGTTCTCTGGAAACAATTTCATTAAACTGCTTTAATTCCAAGTCATTACCGCTTTTTTCAACGGTAACACAAACTTCTTGTTTTAATGAACGATATTCATTACGGATCTTTTCAAGATGCTTTCCTGAGGTTAAATTGTAAAAATCCTGCGCAATTTTCCGCTTCTGCTCCTCGAGTTTACCACGTTTATCAGTAACATCATCTAGTGCCAACAGGAGGGAATCAAACACCAATGGCTTTATGTCATTTTTGAGTTTTTCCATTCTATCGGCTACTTCATAATTCTCATTTTCTATGGCTTCTTTCTTCTCGTTCTCAATTTTTTTCTGAAGCTCCCCCATTTCTTCTCCCAGAAGTTTAACATCGACTTCAGTTTTTGTTGGAGAAAATATTTGACTGTATTCTGGTCCCGATGGGTTAATATAAGCGGATACTTTCAGATCTTGAGACTCAGATAATTCAAATATTAAATCTATCCCAGTCCCTTTTAAAATATCTTTCTTCAAGTTTTTTCCCAATATTCTCAATTCACCAACTTTCTTATTTGCTGAGAAATGATTATCGGAAGAACCTTCAACCACAATAATTTTTATTTCATCATCTGTGTCATGAACAACGGTTTTAATTGCGTCAACTGTTATTGTTGGTGATTTAGTAGGAAGAATAGTATTTCGAGAAAATAATCTTATTAATTTAGCATCATGTCTATTCAGGTCATCGACAACGAGACTTAAATCCTGTGGTAGTGGTTGGCCATGCGGCGGAGTTATACCTTGAGCAATTTGAATCATATCCACATCGGATGATACAGGATTATTCTTTTGATCAAATATTCGGAAAAAAAATGTATTGTATGTCTCCGGCTGTAATGTTAAATCTTCAGCAATGCGCGCTGTTAATTTTTTAAGCCCGCTATCAAATCCGCCGTCGGCACGAGTTATTCTATAAAATAAGTTGTCAATCGCGCCTTCGGCCTTTGCCGAAAACATCTCTTCCAATTCTTTTGTTGCCTTATTATATGATGTCTTTATATGAACCGAGGCAATGGATTTTTTAGCGCCATCCTTATTTTCAATAACTACTTCTTTTGTGGCCGCATAATACGCCGCGCCAACAACAATAGCATTTATTGGATCAATTCCCGTATTGACAGAAATTAGCATGAGTTCTTCAATTCTACTTCTAACGAATGGAATGTATATGGACCCGCCGACCATTAAAACAAATTTTAAGTCTTGTGGCTGTAAAGCATTACGAGTAATAATAGTCTTCATCATTTCAGCAGTTGCATCGATAGATTCTTTGATGAGCCCTTCAAACTCAGAACGGGTAATCGGTATGATATCATCAATTACCTTGCCTGCTTCATCCGTGATATTAGTTAGACTGAGATCAATCTCTGAAGATTTCTTTGTAGACAACTCTATTTTGGCCTTCTCAGCCTCATGGAGAAGTCTGTACCAAAGTTGATTATATCGCCCGGACGCGCTTTTCATCTGGGCGAGAAGATTGATAAACGCCCCTTTCTTTTCCAGAACTGGCACGATTAGCTTCTCAACAATCAATTCATCAAAATCCATACCTCCCAAATAATTGTTCCCTTCATGATCAATAACCTTAAGTTCCCCCTCGACAATCTTTACCAACGCAACATCAAAGGTCCCTCCACCCAAATCATAGACAATCCATTGACTGTTTTTTAAATCAATATTTTTTTCTTTATTCGCATAAGCTAGGCTTGCGGCAATTGGTTCTTGAAGGAGAATCACATATTTAAAACCAGCCGCATACCCCGCCTCTTTGGTGGCATTGGACTGAGTCATATCAAATGACGCTGGAACAGTAAGCACGATAGCATCTACAGTTTCTCCAGTATGGACAAAAGTTTTTAATTCTTTCAAGACAAAGGCAGATAACTCGATTGGTGTTTTTGACTGTCCAAGAGATTCAACCTTAAAAGATTCCGTAGTACCCATTTTTCGTTTAAAACGCCCAAATACATTTTTAGGGTCTTTTTCCATAAAGGTTCGCGCGCGATCTCCAACTAAAATTCTATCATTGCGAAAACCAACAATGGACAGAAGCGTCTCCTTAGACCCATCAGGGTTTTTAAACACCTCAACACTGCCTTTGTCAAACTTAGCAATTAATGAGTTGGTAGTTCCTAAATCCACGCCATAATTGATCATTTTAGCCATTTAGATAGCCTCCTTATTTTGTACAATAACCACGCCTTTTTGGACAATGTAATTAAATTCCTGGCCCTCCGCGCCACTTGTTCGATATCTAATAATTGGTTTTATAACCTCAACAACTACCAGACCATCTGTTCGCTCTCCTGATATTGTTGCATCTAAATCCGACCTGGTCTCATTATACTTCTGCCCAGACGGATCTTCGTATAGTAGATTCAACTCCCGAAGCGCATCTTTAAGTTTTGTTATATTTCGTTGTATGCCGGAATCAACAGCTGTTTTTTTTAACCGTTGTTCAATCTCATAAACCTGATTACATATTGCCAATAAGGCTTTAGTTACCTGAACTTTTACCATTTCCATACATACTCCTTTTTTTCATCATCTGGCAAATATTGGGGAATAATATCGCATTTTCCGTATCCCCTACAGACAAAGATGTTCTTATACTGCTTTTTGTTTCGCTTGCAATAATGATTTTACCATTATCATGAGAAATTATCACATCTTCCCAGGGAACTAACATCGGAGCTTTTGACAAAATCATTCCGAGGGTGAACATAATACCACTTTTATTTAATCCACAGTGCCCAATTGAGCAACTACCGCCAGCTTCGATCATTTTTAACAATTTGTCTTCAAGGACGGGAACCACAAACCGATTAATTGAATCAAGTATTAGCTCGTATGCCGCTCTTTGCTCCTCATTCGATCTGTGCTTTACAGGAGTTGTTTCATTTGTGGAACGGAAAAGATTGCTTATCGTACCAATTAAATTCTTTGAGGAAAATTCAATATCAATTATCGAATTTCTTCCTCGAAAAACAAACTTATAACCACATCTTTCGATTCCATTCGTATATAATGAGCCTGAAAATTTTTCAAAAGCCATAAGCTGGATTCCTTCGATATCGGGTATTTTCAATAAACGATCCTGGTACTGAATTACCTGTCTGTTAATCGTTAGTCTGCTATTGCTTTTTATGGGAAGAGATATGGAGAGTTTTTTCTCTTCATTCTGTTCCGCAGAAAGCTTTTTCTCTTCATTTTCCGCTGACACAATAATCTTTTCAATCGCTTCAAAATCTTTATCCAGCATAGCTGCTAATTCGGGGTTTCTAACTCGAAACAACTTGCAGAGTTGCAATATTTTTCTGGAAGATTCTGAATCATTATGTTTGTTATAAGCATCGATGGCCAGCTCTCTGATACGCGTGATTAAAGCGGAGACAGATTTATGAAAGTCCACAGGAAGCAAATTGAATATTTCAGAAATACAATCATTCCTAAAATATTCTTCCATTAATTTATATAATTCTTCACAGGACAAATCTCCTATTGATACATTATTAAAATCAGCCACGACTTTGCACACCAATTTTTGCGCTCCGACAAAACATTTGTCCCTGTCGCTTTGAACGACCCACCGCCGGCCGTCAAATAATGCTTTGATTACAGCAACGGCTTTCTTTTCGAGAGCCCGGCTTAAAACAAAATCATACGGCCCCGTAAATACTGAGCTGAGAAAAACCCGAAAACCCTCATCGCTTTCCCTGGTTAAGATAATATCAGGTAGATACGCTTCATCATATAAAAAAAGTTCTATTGCGCCTTTGGACAAAAAATTTAGTAATTTTTTATCATTATAGATAATCCAATGGTATTCTCTCTTGCTATTATCAACAATTTCTTCCTCAAGCCGATAAACATGAGATTTATCAATAAGCTGATTACTAAGCCAGCTTACCCGGCCGCCATTTAATTCTATCTCGCTAAGCAATTTTTTCCGAGCACGATGAACTAGCTTTACATCAAAATCCTGGATATCAAAGGCCTCAAAAGGATTTATATAAAATCGGTAATGATCATTATCCCCGATGAGCAGGCTTGCGAATTCCTCTTTGGCTCTTTGAGCAAGAGGAGTTAATTTTTCTATTATTCCTTTTAATGGGGCCTTCGCTTCCTCAAGTGCAGGATTAATAATTAATACTCTTTGATAAGAGTCTGCGGCATCAATATCCTGTGACACATCCGGATGACTATAAACCAATGCCATGTTTAAAAGAGGAGCAGAATCAGAATAATCATAAGCAATCAATGATTTATAATAATAATTGAGCGCTTTAAAAAAATCATTATTATTATGAAAAGCTATACCGATCAGACACAAATCATACGGTGTAGCAACCTCAAGCAATTCAACTTTCAATAGCGCCATTATTTCTTTCGAATATTGCTTCTGATCTCTATAAAGACGGGCGTAATAGCGCCAAAGCCAAGGGTCATCTTCATCTAGCCACTGTGCTTTTTCCAGGCGACGCTTTGCTTCATCATATTTCCTATCTGAAACGAGAACATTGCCTAATTCTCGCCAAGAATACGCATCTTCAATGCCTAAATTTATGAAATTTAATTTTATAGATTCTTCATATGCATCAATAGCAGGCTGGTATCGCTTAAGAATATGCAAGGATGACCCTAAATATTTCCAACCATCAATATAATCTGGAGCTTCTTTCAATATCTCAGAAAAAATGGACACAGCATCTGCATATTTTTCTTCAGTATATAGTTTTCTTGCCTCCTCAATCTTTTTTCTTAACATCTCATTCATACGAAGCTAAAACTCCTATGAAAAATTTAAACAATGAAAGCCAATCCGATCAATTATCTCATTCCCCCGCCTTATATGCTTATCGCGATGAGATTCTAATCTCTACTAAACAGCAGTTACGGTTAATCTTTTGCGCCTCTTTCTAATTGTTTTTTTATTATTTCATAATCCAGCTTTTTTTGTCCATAAAGTACCGGACATTTTTGAATCAACTTTTTTATTCTATTACTCCTATATGTTGAGTAAATGAATCTATTTGCCCTTGCTACAGTTCTACGGTTTATTTCCTCCACTTCTTGACATCCGACATACTGAATACTTGGCATTTTTTTTCGACACATAAATATACAGATCTTGGAAGACAAGGGGAAAGATACTTCTACATTTTTTCGTCCTATACCTGCAAATATTGCTTTTTTATCATTAACTTGAAGAAAAATATTTATCGGGGAATCATTTGTAATGAAAAACCTATTATCTTTGGCAATATATAAAGTCCAATTTAATTTTTCCATTTCACCTGCAATATGTTTCGTAATTTCAAGACTATGACCTAACGCTATCTTTGCATTAGGTTCGATGGTGCAATCTTTCCGAGGGTCTTTGCACATTGCACAGAATTCTGCAAATGACATATTATGTGGTTTTCCCTTGCCCTGGCAATAATTTGTATATCTATAATATTCTTTTTGCATCGTTTCTGGATTGCCTGCCGTAGATCTAATTTTTTCTAAAACCACATCTAGTCCTGTATTCATAATTTCTTTTACTGAATCGATTGAACGGGTCGCTCTTGTCTCTTGAAATGCCATAAATACTGTCGCTTTTTGAAAATCATTTTGAGAAGTAGTTGCAAAACTTTCTGGATTTTTTATCCACTTATCAAATACCGGCTTAGCTGAACTTTCAATTTCTCCAAATATGTTTTCCAAACTACTGTCTTCTCCATACAGGTCCGTCTCTACAGCTGTGTCATTAACACCCTGCATGCGTATTGAAAAATCGTTCTTGTCGTAAACCCAAATCCTCCCCCCATTCTGATGATCTTCAAAGTTTCTCAAATAGAATCGGGGAACATAATGACATCTCATATCGATATTATAACTTTTTTAGTTCGTTTTTAAAATGGCTTTACTTATTCTTCTTCCACGACATTCATTTCTATACTTTAAATAGATTTTGAAAAGTAACTTCTTCGACAATTCTTTGTGTCCCGCATAAGTTACACTCTAAAGACAAATGAAATTTTGCCCAGCCTTTCTGCTCCTTGGTATTAGTCACTGCCTGTACATTTTTCTGAAAATCTGAATATAAAAAATTAAAGATATGCCCACAGGAGGGATTTGAACAAAAAACATTAGCCGCTTGCAGTTTTTTCAAATCCCCTTGTTTTGGCGCAAAAAAACCGCCAATATCCGAGCCACTCGGTATGCTTTCTATGATAATTTTGTTTTTTATATTATTTTCAATTGAATATTCTATAACATAAAATCCGTTCAATTTAATGCCACCCAAGAGAGTACCTTTTAGTAATTCTGGTTTGAATTGTGATTCTGAGATCATTACGCCTTGCCAGCTTAGATCATTGCTGTTTGATATTTTTGCTAATATTCTTTCTCCAAAAAACGAGCGGTATTCCATTTTATCTGCTGTGCCCATTTCGCCCAACAAAATACTCCATTCATGATTATTAGGTCTCATTTTTGATAGCATTTCTTCCGGAATAAATTTTAATATTGAAGTATAGCTATACATGTTCTGATTTCCGCAAGCAGAACAATTTAATTCAAGTACCGCCGGGAGGTCATTCCTCAATCTATATTCTATCTCGGCTTTTGCCATATTTAGGCTCATGTTCAATTGTGATTCTTTGCATTCTTCATTTTGACATTGCAAATATATTGGACTTATTTTCTTTGCATGATATCTATTTACATACATATATATTACTCCGTATTATGTTTTTTCCTCCAAATCTGACAACTGATTTATTATCTTACCCAAGTCGACCATTTCCTTAACCTCAAGAAAATGGTGGAACAGTTGCGACCGTTCCCTACAATGGCATCAAGTATTTATTTAACACCTCTTTTGCTGCAGTAATCATAGATGTAGGATAAATAATTAAATAAGTTGTTTTATCCTATATCCCTAATTTTACGGGAACAACTCACTACTGTCCCACAGAATATTGTTGAAAAAACAATTCGTTTTGGATATACGGAGATTCCGTAATATCATCGTTCTTTGAAAATGCTTGATAAATAAGGGTTTTCTCGAATAAGTTCACACTCAAAAACTGTAGAAAAGT
>JBDRON010000082.1:0-29312 GCA_043810025.1 Elusimicrobiota bacterium | reverse complement strand
AATTGCCCCTCACCCTACCCTCTCCCACGAGGGGAGAGGAGAAAATATTTTAAATTACTTCTGAGAGCTAACCTGTTACTATTTTTTTGATAACTTTCCTGATCTTTTGCAAGGCTTGCGCCCGATGACTGATTTTGTTTTTTGTTTTCAATCCCAATTCGGCAAAAGTTTTTTTATAGGCGGGAACATAGAAAATCGGGTCGTAGCCAAAACCCTGTTTGCCTTTTAGTTCTTCGCTGATATAACCGGCAATTTTTCCGGCACGGATAACGGTTTTTTTACCGGGAAAAGCTAAAGCCAGCACACAACGGAAACAGGCTTTCCGCTTGGACCAGGATAATTTTTTCAGCGCTCTTAAAAGTTTCTGATTGTTATCTGTATAGCTGCAGCAGGGACCGGCAAACCGGGCGGAACGCACGCCGGGTAAACCTTTCAAAATATTTACTTCCAACCCGGTATCATCGGCTAAAGCAATTTTACCGGTATACCGGCTGATCGCTTCGGCTTTCTTGAGCGCATTTTCTTCCAAATTTTTTCCATCTTCTTTGACTTTGGGAAAATGAGGAAAATTTTGCGCAGTCAACACTTTTACCGGCAACCCTTTAAGCAAAGCCTTTATTTCCCTAACTTTATCTTTATTATTGGTTGCTAAAACAATCTCTATCATCTATTAATTTATAATTTAAAATTTCTAATTTAAAATTGCTGTTATCCTAACTTTCCAATAATTTTCTTTTGGATTTCAATAATTTCCCTGATTCCTTTATCCGCGCATTTTAACATTTTGTCCAAATCTTCGTAAGAAAAAGTGGCTTCCTCTCCGGTTCCTTGAATCTCGACAAATTGATGGGCGGCGGTCATCACTACATTCAAATCCACATCCGCCCGCACATCCTCCTCGTAACAAAGGTCCAGCAAGATGTGCTCATCCACTTTGCCGACACTGATCGCCGAGACATAATCTTTTATCGGCCAACCGCTGATTTTCCCCGTTCGAAGCAGTGACTTCAAGGCATCGTTCAAAGCAATAAAAGAACCGTTAATTGAAGTAGTTCTTGTCCCCCCGTCAGCTTGAATCACATCGCAATCCAAAACAACAGTTTTTTCACCCAACAAAGACAGATCGGTTATCGACCGTAAAGAGCGGCCGATTAGGCGGCGAATCTCCATGCTTCGGCCTCCGGTGGAAAGTTTGTTTCGGGCGCTCCGTTCCTGACCGGCGCGGGGAATCATCGAATATTCAGCCGTAATCCAGCCGGTCCCTGTACCCTGCAGATGCTGCGGTACCCGGTCTTCCACGCTGGCGGTACAAATAATTTTTGTCTGGCCGGCTTCAATCAACACTGAGCCTTCCGCATACTTGATAAAATTACGGGTAATTTTAATTGGTCTTACTTTGTTCGGTAATCTTCCATCGGAACGCGTCAATTTTTTGTCCTCTCTTTTAGTTAGTTTTTAAACATATGTCGTGTGTCATAGTGAAAATGTCATGTGTCATGAGTGGTGGGGCATGGGCTAAAACCAAAACATAAACAATCGAATTGGTTATTATGTGCTTTCACTCAAGACTCAAGACTCAAGACTCATGACCCATAACTCACTACTTTCTGTTCACCAGTTTTTCTATGTTTTCAAAGCTTTCCCGCAGTTTAGCTATTTTTAATTCGCAATTCTTTCTGGATTGGATAACTTTGTCGATCTCGGTTTGCGGAGCCTTCGCCAGGAATTTTTCGTTGTCCAGTTTGGTCAGAGACAAATTAAGTTCAAACTCGGCGGATTTTATCTCCTTAGTTAACCGTTCTTTTTCTTTTTCCAGATCAATCAAGCCGCTTAAGGGAACAAAAATTTCGATCCCGGAAACCACCGCGGCCGCCGAGAAAGGCGGAGCGGCCAGCGTTTGCCCGAAAGTTATTTTTTCCGTTTTCGCTAACTGTTTGATGTAGGGTTCGCATTCTTCCAACATCTTGCTGATCGCTGGATCTTTACTATTAAAAATTACAGAAATTTGTTTGTTTAAAGGAACTTTTGCCTCCGAACGGATATTCCGAATCGCCGTAATCGCCTCGATAACCACTGCCATCTTTTTATTGATCGCCTCATCGATTTTTTCCTCTGCACAGCCGGACAGCCGGCAATCCATTAAGGAAACCTGGGATCCGGCAAGACAATGATTAATTTCCTCGGTAATGAAGGGCATGATCGGATGCAGCAGGAGAAGCAATTGAGCCAGGATCTGCTCCAAAATTTTCCGGACTGTTCCCCGGGCATCTTCATCGGTTCCGTAAAGCCGGATCTTGGCAATCTCCACATACCAATCGCAGTATTTACTCCAGACAAAATCGTAAAGCAGGCGCGAGGCCTCCGCCAGATTGTATTCGTTATAACATTGAACAACCCTTTTTACCAGCAAATTATACTCGCTGCTAATCCATAAATCAGCCAACTCCAACGGCCCGGTTAAGGTGATGTCCGCTTTCTCCCGGTTCATTAAAACGAAGCGGGCGGCATTCCAAAGTTTGTTACAAAAATTGCGCGCCCCCAGGAAAGTATCCTCAGAGATCTGCATATCCCGTCCCATTACTCCGTTGATCGTCAGGGAAAACCGCAAGGCATCGGTGCCGTATTTTTCAATAATCACCAAAGGGTCAATCACATTGCCCAGCGATTTGGACATCTTCTTGCCCTGCGCGTCGCGCACTATACCGTGAATGTAAACATTGCGGAAAGGCACAGCGCCGGCCAGGGTTAACCCCATCATCACCATCCGGGCAACCCAGAGATAAAGAATTTCATGACCGGTCACCACTACAGAAGTCGGATAATAATAATTAAGATCAGCCGTCTCTTTTGGCCAGCCAAAAACGCTGAACGGCCAGAGAGCCGAGGAAAACCAGGTATCCAGCACGTCCGGATCCTGGACTAAATCTTTATTGGCGCAATGCGGGCAAACCCCAGGTTGACCAATCGAGACGATCGGTTCTTTTTTGCATTGAGGGCAATACCACACCGGCAAACGATGTCCCCACCAGATTTGACGGGAGATGCACCAATCTTGCAGATTCTCCAGCCAGAGCAGGTACGGTTTAGACCAGGAAACCGGATAAAATTTTATTTTTTCTTCTTCCACCGCCTTCATCGCCTGCTGAGCCATTTCTTTGGTGCTCAAAAACCATTGTTCGGAAACCAGCGGTTCAATCGCCGTCAGACAACGGTAACAGCGGCCGACCGCATGGGGATGATCCACAGTCTCTAAAAGGTAATCGCCGGCCGCCAAATCCTGCAAGACTATTTTGCGGCACTCGTAACGATCTAACCCTTCATATTTTCCGACCGGACCGGTCATCTTACCTTTGGGATCAATGACGGTGATCGCCGGGATGTTATGACGCTGAGCAATTTCGAAATCGAGAGGATCGTGCGCCGGGGTAATTTTAACCGCCCCGCTGCCAAAAACCGGATCCACCGCCGGATCATTGATAATCGGAATTTCCCTGCCAACTAAAGGAAGAAGCGCTTTTTTGCCGATCAACTGTCTATAGCGTTTATCTTCCGGATGGACGGCTACCGCCGTATCGCCCAGCATGGTTTCCGGACGGGTAGTCGCCACCACAATAAATTTTTTGTTATCTTCAACCAAAGGATATTTAAGATGCCAAAGTTTGCCGATTTCTTCTTCGTGTTCCACTTCGATATCGGCGAGAGCCGTATGACAATGCGGGCACCAGTTGACCATTCTTTTTCCCCGGTAGATCAATCCCCGCTGGTAAAGCCGGACAAAAGCCGCGGTAACCGCGGCGGAACACTGCTCATCCAGGGTAAAGCGGGTTCGTTCCCAGTCGCAGGAAGATCCCAGCCGGCGCAGCTGCATTAAAATGGTATCACCCGATTCCTTTCGCCACTGCCACATTCTCTCCACAAATTTTTCCCGGCCTAAAGCGTGACGATTCTTGCCTTCCGCCAGCAAAAGTTTTTCCACCACATTCTGGGTGGCAATCCCGCCGTGGTCGGTCCCGGGAACCCAAAGCGGATTCTCCCCCTGCAAACGATGAAAGCGGACCAGCGCATCCTGCAAAACATTGTTCAGGGCATGCCCCATATGCAGGGATCCCGTAACATTCGGCGGAGGAATAACGATCGTAAACGGTTCTTTATCATCCGACGGAGAGGAACTGAAAAATCTTCCCTCCAGCCAAAACTGATACCATTTATCCTCAACTATTTTCGGATCATAAACTTTCGGAATTTCCATAACCAACCTTTCATCTATAGTAACTACTCAGGTATACAACAGTTCATACTTGCAATGCCGGCACTTTTTCTCCCTCTTTTATAAAGAGGGGTAGGGGAGATTTAAATACTGTTTTTTTAATCCCCCTTGATCCCCCTTTTCCAAAGGGGGAAAATTTGATTTTTGCCAAACTTTCAATTTCCAATACGTTTAATTATGAGCGGCCATATACCTGAGTAGTTACCATCTATATTAACTATAGTTTTTGATTATATCTTAAACACCAACAAAAATCAAAACAAAAATAACAAAAAAAGTTTTTTATTGCCAAAGCAGACCAAAAAATTTAATTATTTAAAACTTCGTTATCCCAGTGTAGGATTTTTCCTGAAAGTTCTGGCAATATCCCTGAACATTTCATTCATAAAACACCCCCACCCTAACCCTCCCCCCTCAAGGGGAGAGGGAAGAAACTTTTGACATTACCTCTTTACTGTGTTACAGTCCCAATTACATGTAAATAAGAAAAATTCCGGTGTCGGCAAGCAGGTTGGGGAAAATATTCACCTTGTGCCGGTCTTCGACAAAAAACGATTTTTCGATTTCGATTTTTTGTTTATGGCAATAATTGGTGAAGTCGGTGATGCTTAAGAAATGCAGATTCGGGGTTTCATACCACTGGTAGGGCAAAGAACCGGTTACCGGAGTGGTGCCCCGGAAAAAGATTTGGCATCTGGACCGGTAATGGGCAAAATTGGGGAATCCGACGATGACTTTTTTGCCCACACGCAAAGTATCTTTGAGGACGGCATCAACATGGATGATCTGCTGAAGGCTTTGGTTGAGGATCACATAATCGAAAGACTTGTCTGGAAATTCGCTGAGTCCGCTGTCAATATCGCCGTGGAAGACATTCAATCCCTTAGCGACGCATTGATAGATCGCCTGTTCGTCTATTTCGATACCCTGGCCGCGCACGGCTTTCTCTTTGCTCAGCAAGGCAAGAAGTTCCCCCGTGCTGCAGCCAAGATCTAAAACCGAAGACTGCGGTTCAACAAGTTCTAAGATAATTTTATAAACAAGATTCACACCCTCAGATGTCATAACCTTCGTTCACCTCGAATATTTGTTTTAAAAAATGCGAAATCAAATATGTTTCATCTTCCCATTCCAAAAGAAAGGCGTCATGTCCGTAAGTGGAATCTATCTCGCAGTAGGCTACCTCGACACCGGAAAGTTTGCAGGCCCGGACGATTTCCTTCGATTGATAGGCCGGATACAACCAGTCGGATTTAAAAGCCAGCAAGAGCACCTTGGCCTTTACTCCGCGCAAAACATCTTCCAGCGGTTTCCCCCCGGCCAGATCAAAATTATCCATCGCCTCGGTAATATAGAGATAACTGTTGGCATCGAACCGTTTGACAAAACTGTCACCGCGGTAGTGCAGATAACCCTCCACTTCAAAATCAGCGGTAAATTTATAAGGAGCGGCACCATCTTTTTTCTGCCGGCCAAATTTTTTGGCCATCGATACATCGCTCATGTAAGTGATATGCCCGATCATCCTGGCCAGAGCCAACCCCTTGGCCGGAATATGCCCGCCGTAATAATTGCCGTAATTCCAATTCGGGTCGGCCATGATCGTCTGCCGGCCAACCTCGTCGAAAGCGATCTGCTGGGGAGAATGCTGGTAGGTTGTCGCAATAGGGATTGCGCTGCGAATCTTTTCCGGATATCTTACCATCCAGGATAGAACCTGCATCCCTCCCATTGATCCCCCGGACACCGTCAGCAGTTTATCAATGCCGAGATGATCAATCAGCCGACACTGACATTCCACCATATCCGTAATGGTAATCAAGGGAAAGTCCAAGGCATAAGGTTTACCGGTTTTCGGATTCTTGCTGGACGGACCCGTAGAACCTTTGCACCCGCCTAACACATTGGAACAAATCACAAAGTAAATATTAGTGTCAAAAGCTTTGCCGGGACCGATCATCGCATCCCACCAGCCGGGGTTATTCTGACCTTCGTGAACGCCGGCCGCATGGGCATCGCCGGAAAGGGCGTGGACGATAAGAATAGCGTTGCTTTTGTCCTGGTTCAACTTGCCGTAAGTTTCAAAAGCCAGCGTCACCGGACCGAATTTATCGCCGCTTTCCAAGGTGAGTTCTACAAAACTAAAACTCTGTTCCTTGACCACACCGACACTATTGGTTAAATCTATCGCTTTTTTTTCCATTGTTTTTTAGGTTATCAAATTAGACGCTTGCGGCGCTGACTTTTCTCTAAATGGTAAATATTTGCTGTTGATTTTGTAGGGCAAGCCTTTAGGCTTGCGTCTTTAAAACCGCAGGGCTAAAGCCCTGCCCTACATCATTATCATTGTAGTTGCCCCATTTATGGGGCGCCTTAAAACGCCGATAAATCGGCAAACTACAAAGTCAAAAACAAACTAGCTTGTCGTGACAAACATTGAGGATATATCCTTTAAAGAACATCCCCTCGCCCTTCTTTTTTTTATTCCTGAAACAACCAGGTTGAAAGGTATCTCTCTCCCGTATCGGGAAGAATAACCACGATCAGTTTGCCGCTGTTTTCTTTACGCCTGGCTGCCTCTAGAGCTGCCCATAAGGCCGCGCCGCTGGAAATACCGCCGACAATCCCTTCCAGTTTCGCCAGTTGACGGGCCGTTTTGCCGGCGTCCTCATTCGTCACCCGGATAACTTCATCAATAATTTTTCTATTTAACACTTGTGGAATAAACCCGGCACCAATCCCCTGAATTTTATGCGGGCCTGGTTTGCCGCCGGATAAAACTGGTGAGTCCGAGGGTTCAACAGCGATAGCTTTAAAACCCGGACGCCTCTCTTTAATCACTTCCGAAACACCTGTGATCGTCCCGCCGGTACCTACCCCGGCCACCAAAATATCAATTTTCCCGTCAGTGTCCTGCCAAATCTCTTCGGCGGTAGTCTGCCGGTGGATTTGTGGATTGGCGGGATTATTGAATTGCTGGGGCATAAAGCTGTTTGGTGTGGATTTAACCAGTTCCTCGGCTTTTTCCACCGCTCCTTTCATCCCCTTTGTCCCATCAGTCAGAACAAGCTCGGCCCCCAGAATTTTCAATAATTGCCGGCGTTCGATACTCATAGTTTCCGGCATCGTCAAAATCAGTTTATAACTTTTAGCGGCAGCCACAAAAGCCAGCGCCATCCCGGTATTACCGCTGGTCGGTTCAATGATCGTCGTATCCTTTTTAATTAACCCCCGGCGTTCGGCATCTTCGATCATCGCTGTGCCGATCCGGTCTTTAACGCTGGAAAGAGGATTAAAGGATTCTATTTTGGCCGCCACCGTTGCGGCCAAACCCTCGGCAATCCGGTTAAGCCGCACCAGAGGCGTGTTGCCGATACTTTTGGTAATATCAGATAATATTTTCCCCATATTGATTTTCTCCTTAATAATCAGGTGTTTGTAGAGACGCAAAATTTTGCGTCTCTACCTTAAGGCCTGTTCGATGTCGGCGATAATATCGTCAATATGTTCGATACCGATGGAGAGGCGGACAAAATCCGGGGTTACACCGGTGGACAGCTGTTCCTCAGCTGATAACTGCTGATGCGTGGTTGTCGCCGGATGAATCGCCAGACTTTTGGCGTCACCGACATTGGCCAGATGAGAGATCAATTGAAGAGCGTCAATAAACTTTTTCCCTGCCTCCAGCCCTCCCTTAATGCCAAATCCCAAAATTGCCCCGGCGCCTTTCGGCAAATATTTTTTTACCCGTTCTTTTTCCGGACTGTCATCTAACCCCGGGTAATTGACCCAGTTTACTTTGGGATGTTTTTTTAAATATTTGGCCGCAGCGAGAGCATTTTCTGAATGCCGCGGCATTCTTAGAGGCAATGTTTCCAACCCCTGTAAGAAAAGAAAAGAATTAAAAGGGGAAACCGCCGGCCCTAAATCTCTTAACAAGATTACCCGCGCCTTGATGATGTAGGCAATATTTCCTAAAGGCTTCAAAGCTTCGACAAAATTTATCCCGTGATAACTGGGATCCGGATCGGCAATCAACGGGAATTTCCCATTCGTCCAGTCAAACTTGCCGGAATCAACAATGACTCCGCCCAAACTGGTGCCGTGACCGCCGATAAACTTTTGTTGCCGAATAAACAATAATGTCCACACCAAAATCAAACGGACGCAAAAGATAAGGAGAAACGGTGTTATCCAGGACAAATGGTATGCCATTTTTATGGGCCAAATTGGAAATTCCTTCCAGGTTAGCGACATCAAGCTTGGGGTTGCCGATGGATTCGGCGTAAATCGCCTTTGTTTTTGGAGTAACCGCTTTTTGTAAAGCTTCTAAATCGTTTGATTTCACAAACTTCACCGTTACCCCTAAACGCGGGAAAGTGTAATGGAACAAATTATATGTTCCGCCATACAAATTATCGGCAGAGATAATCTCGTCTCCGGCCTGAGCAATGTTCAAAAGCGCTAAGGTGATCGCCGATTGCCCGCTGGCCACTCCCAGCGCGCCAACCCCGCCGTCTAAAAGCGCTATCCGCTTTTCAAAGACATCGGTGGTCGGATTCATCAGCCGGGTATAGATATTGCCAAACTCCTTCAAACCAAAAAGGTTGGCGGCATGCTCGGTATTTTTAAACTGATACGAAGTTGTCTGATAAATCGGCACCGCCCTGGACCCGGTAGCCGGATCAGCTTCCTGCCCGCCGTGCAAAGCAAGCGTTTCTACTTTTAGTTGATTGTCAATCTTGCTCATTCTTTTTTGCCTCCCTTAAATAAAATTAGGTAGGGAACGCCTATATGCGTTCCCTACAACTTACATATATAGCAAGTGATTTTATCAAAAAATTTCATCCTTGACAATTAAATTTTCTTTAAAAAAAGTTCCTCTTCCCTTATCAACAGACCACTAAAATAAAAAAACCCACTTACCGTTTCATCTGCTTGGTAGTGGGCCGTCCTCTTTTTATTATCTGAATTTAAACAATGATCATGTTATTGCATCGGCGGACCTCCCCCTACCGGGAAGACAACACATCCCCATACAACAACACATCATTCTTGTGCTGTAGTTAACTTTCAAGTTAGAATTTGTTTGTTTAATTAATTTTTCCATTTTAAAACACTCACTCATCCTGCACTGTTACATTACCCGACTAGATCAGTAGGACTATAGCAAATCACCGAAAACCTGTCAAGAACTTTTTTTAAAAAATCATTGACCAACATTTTATTTATCGTCGATTTTATCTAGTAAAAAATTATATTTATCGCCTGACATACTAATATTTACAGTTTCATTCGACTGAAGGCCCAGGTACCGATAAGGATCATGACAATATCGAAACTCAGGACAATTAAAATATCCGTAGTTAAAGACATCGAAGAAGTTCCAATGATTATCCGCCTTAAACCGTCAACGGCGTAGGTGGCCGGATCAAGATGGGTAAGGATTTTCATCCATCGAGGCAGCTTGTCCAGCGGATAGAGGGCGCCGGATAAGAGGAACAACGGATAAATGATAAAACTGGAAATCAGGCCGTAGCCTTCCATGCTTTCCATAAAAGAACCGATGATCAAACCCAGGCTGACCAATCCGGCGGCGAGAATAAAAAGCATCAGCATACTGAGGGCGAAACTTTTGGGGGTGAAGGGGATATGGATGAAAATTCCGATAAAAAGCAGAATATAAGCCTGCAATAAAGCATCGGTTATTCCGCCGAGCATTTTACCGATAAAGATGGTCGTTCGGGAAGGCGGAGCAACCAGGACCTCTTTAAGAAAATCAATTTTCTTATCCCAAACAATATAGGCGCCATTGAATAAGGCGGTGAAAATGATGGTCATGGCCAGAAATCCCGGAAAAATAAAATGTTGATAATTACCCGGCACAGAACTGATCGAACCGACCCCGCTGCCGAAAATAAAATACCAGAAGAGCGGCATAAAAATCGAGGAAGCAATCCGGCTTTTTTCCGCCAAAAAGACTTTAAATTCCCGGTACCAGAGGGCATAAATGCCTTTTAAGATTTTTCTCGTGTTCATTTGTTTTCTCTCGCCCGGCTGATATTGCGCAGATAATCGATGGCATCCCCTTCTTCTTCCCGGATTTCCTTGCCGGTATAATAAAGGAAAACATCATTGAGATTCGGAGAACGCACCTCGACAAACTCGACTGTGCCGGCAATACGCAGTAATTCCTGAAGGTTGCGGCCGGCATTTTCTACCGAAAGATAATAGGAGTGATCGATTTTTTTGATTTCTTTAACAAACGGCAGTTTCCCCAGCTCCTCCAGCCGGAGGCTGCCTTTTAACAGGACCACATCCCCGCCGATGGTATGGATAAGTTTTTTTGGGGAATCCATGACAACTATTTTCCCGTGGTCAATGATCGCAATCCGGCTGCAAAGTTTTTCTGCTTCTTCCATGTAATGGGTGGTTAAGACAATCGTCATATGGATTTTTTCCGCCAGGGATTTGATGTATTCCCAGATATGGTCTCTGGTCTGCGGATCAAGCCCGAGCGTCGGTTCATCGAGAAAAAATATCTGCGGCTCATGGAGCAGTCCGCGGGCTATTTCCATCCGTCTCCTCATCCCCCCGGAAAAAGTTTTAACAATATCATCTTTCCTTTTTTCCAGGTCAACCAGCGCCAGCACTTTATCTATTTTAGAGTCGATTAATTTAAGCGGCACATCGTATAACAAGGCATGCAGCTTTAAGTTGGCATAGGCGGTCAGCGCCGGATCGGAACTGGGATCCTGGAAAACCATCCCGATGGATTCCCGCACCTGCGCCGGCTGGCTGAGCACATCAAAACCGTTAATGATCGCCCGGCCGGAAGTCGGCTTCAACAGCGACGAAAGCATCATCAGGGTAGTCGTCTTTCCCGCGCCGTTCGGACCCAACAACCCAAAAATCTCCCCTTGATTAATGTTCAGATTAACATTATCCACAGCGGTTAAATCCCCATATTTTTTTGTCAGGTTGATGGTTTTAATCGTTTCCATAGTTTTTTTCCGTGGAAATAAGTTAATTATACAAATTACCAATGGAATTTACAATATAAGGAAGAACCCACTCGTGTCCAAATTACAACAATTGTTATCGTCGAAAGAACATTTTTGAGATAACAGCAGCGTGTCATTGCGAGGAGCGAAGCGACGAAGCAATCTTTCGACGATGAGATTGCTTCGCTTCGCTCGCAATGACACTAATTTGGACAGCAATGGCAAAAACCAAACTTCATTTGATTTTTATTCGTATCTGAGGGCTTCGATGGGGTCAAGCTTGGCGGCTTGGCGGGCCGGCCAGAGGCCGAAACCGACGCCGACAGCGATGGAGAAGGTTGTAGAAAGAACGACGGAAAAAAGAGAAACTTTTGTCGTCCAGCCGGCAAAGATGGACAGGAGAAAGGCCGCACCCGACCCGATCAAAACACCGATTATCCCGCCGATAGAAGTCATCACCACCGATTCAATCAGAAACTGGGTCATGATATCGATCTTGTGGGCGCCGATCGCTTTGCGCAGTCCGATTTCTCTGGTCCGTTCAGTAACGGAGACCAGCATGATGTTCATAATGCCGATCCCGCCAACCAGCAGAGAGATGGCGGCGATGGAACCAAGCAGCCAGGTTAGTGTCTTGGTGGTGCTTTCCATGACATCCTGGATTTCGGCCATGTTCCTGATTTGAAAAGAACTTTCGTTTTCCTTGCTCAGATGGTGGCGTTTAATCATCAGCTGACGGATCGAATCCTGAGCTTGATCGATCAATTCCGGGCCTTTGATTTCAGCATCAATACTATCGACAAATTGCTTGCCTAAAAGGCGGTACATCGCCGTCGTAACCGGAATGATCACCAGATCATCCTGGTCGCGCCAGCCGGCAGCGCCTCTCTCCGGTAAAATACCGATCACCATAAAATTTATCCGATTAATTTTCATTATCGCCCCAAGCGGATTTTTATCCTCAAAAAGCTCGCGGGCCACGGTTCTCCCCAGCAAAACCACTTTTTGCCGGCTACGCACCTCCGCTTCGGTAAAAAACCGGCCGGTCACCGGATTAGGGAGGCGCATCAGGGCATAATTTACCCCGGTGCCGGAAATCTGGGTGTTCCAATTTTTGTTGGCATAGACCAACTGTCCACGGCCGTTCACCGAAGGGGAAACCCTTTTTACCTCCGCTAATTTAGCCACCGCTTCCGCATCCAGCAAAGTAAACCGCGTTACTGTTCCCGCTCCCAGAGAAACACCATGCGCACGATTTGAACCGGGCATGATACTTAAAAGATTAGAACCCAACGAAGAAAGCGCTTTGGTAATCGATTCCTTAGCTCCCTGCCCCAGGGCCAGCATCGCCACAACCGAGGCCACACCAATCAGTATCCCGAGCATGGAAAGGATGGAACGCATCTTGTGGGAAACAATCGAATAAACCGCCTGGCGAAAATGGTCAATAAATTCCGCCCGAACCCCGGCAGCCTTGGATTGGGCCAGGATCTTATCCAGAGAAATATCTACCTTTGTCGAAGGTTTGGCTAAAGCCGGAACAACTTTCTTTTCATCGGAGATGATCTGACCGTCGCGCATGAAAATTATCCTTCCGGCATGTTCGGCAACCTCTTTTTCATGGGTGACCATAATAATCGTCTTACCTTTACGATTTAAATCTTCTAAAATTTTCATAATTTCTTCTTCACTTTTTGTATCGAGGTTGCCGGTCGGTTCATCCGCTAAAATGATTAAAGGTTCATTGACTAAAGACCGGGCGATGGCCACCCGCTGCTGTTCGCCGCCGGACATCTCATTCGGCCGATGGGAAGCTCTTTTTGCCAACCCGACTTCGGCAATCTTTTCCAGCGCCAGCTCTTTCAAATGCCGTTTTCCGGCATAAATTAAAGGAAGTTCGGCGTTCTCTAAGGCGCTGATCCGGGGCAGTAAATTAAATTGCTGAAAAACAAAACCCAGCAGGCGGTTCCTCAACACGGCGAGATCATCGTCGGAAAAACCGCTTACTTCCTTGCCGCCTAAAATGAAGGATCCGGAATCCGGCCGGTCCAAAAAACCGAGCAGATGGAGAAGCGTCGATTTCCCTGATCCCGAAGGACCCATAATCGCCACGAACTCCCCGGACTCAATTTTCAAGGAGACACCGTGCAAGGCCTGGTAAGAAATTTTGCCGGTTTTGTAAATTTTATTAATATTTTTTAATTCGATCATATTAAATTGCAGCGTAAAACTCAAAGCGCAAAACGCAAAGTGAAAAACCTTTTAAAGACTCGAAATTTTTAGCCTTTGACTTTACGCTTTGCGCTCTATCATCTCCCCCTGCGGGCGGGCATGAACGGACTGGTCGTCTGAGATTTGCCATCTTTTTTGGCAACATACTTAGGTTCTTTAACGATTATTTTCGCCTCCGGCTCCAGCCCGGAAACAACCTCAACTTTTTTATCGTCCGCTAAACCGAGTTCGACTTTTTGTCTAAGCGGTTTTTCTTTGCCCTGGCTTAAAAACACAAAACCATCGCCTTTTTGGTTGCGGTTAACCGCTTCCAGAGGAATGGTTAAAACATTTTTCTTACTCTGCTCGATAATTTCCACATTGGCGCTCATCCCGGAACGAAAAAATCCCGGCACTCGATCGGGAAGAATATCTACCTGATACATCGTAACATTATTCACCACCTTGGATTCATAAGAGATATGATCAACCTTTCCTTTTACCTTTTCCAGGGGATAAGCATCAAGAGTAAGCACGGCCGCTTGTCCAATTTTTACCTTGCCGATATCAGTCTCGTCAACCTGCGCTTTGACAATCAGCCGGTCGGAGATCACCACCACCGGATCCGCCGAACTGATGGTTTGTCCGGGTTCCACCGCTTTGACAATCACTTCACCGTTAATCGGCGACAACAGCGGTACCGGTTTGTAGGCATCTTGCCAGTATTTAAAAGTTTGTTCCCCCTGCGAACGCGCCGCATCCAGCAGCGCCGCTCTCTCCGTAGAACTCATCACCGCCAGCACCTGGCCGACTTTAACCTTCTGGCCTTCGCTGACCAGAATGTTTTCCACCCGTCCGCCGATCGGCGGTTTTATTTCCAACCGGTTCTGCGGTTCAACACCGCCGGTTGTCGAAATGTAAATTCGGACATCGCCGTAAACCGGACTTATCTCCGTAATCACTTCAGCGGTATTTTTATTCCCTCTTTTTTTTACGAAGATCACAACAACAATTATACTAATCAGCAGAAGAACAATATACCATTTTTTATTTCTCATCCAGTGTCTCCCCCTTTGCTTGCGCCCAGTTTGACTCGGCGGCCAACGCGTTTACTTGACTATTTAAAAATGATTTTTTAGTTCGGACTAAATCGTCTTCAATGATTATCCAGCTGTCAAAGGTCACCAGCCCGATGGAATACTGGGCGTTGGTGATTTTGGCCCGTTCCTCGGCCGCGCTCAAGAACTTTTTTTGCACCTCAATGTTTTCCACAGCATCCTGCAAGTCGATCCAGGTCTGCTGAAGGTCGAGAATAACACTGTCCCGCTTACTGCGTTCATCGGCCTCTACCTGGTTAAGGACAGATTTGCCGCGGGAAACTTCAAACAAGCGGCTTCCTCCGGTGAACAAAGGAAAAGACAGGCTGGCCCCGGCCGACCATCCTTCCCGGTCAGGCGGCCATTCCGACGATGAGCGGTTAGCGGAAGCGCTGGCCGAAATTTGCGGATAGAAATCCGCCTCCGCCGCTTTTACCCCCAACCTGGCCGATTCCCGGCGGGTAGTAAAATCCAGCAATAAAGGAGTGGTTTTCGCCAAATTTTCGAAATCCGGTTTCTGCCCGGAATTTTTAATCGCAAGCTCGCCTTTGACCAGGAGAGGAGAGAATTCTCGTCGTCCCAGCTCTTTAACCATCCGCCTCTGGGCCAGCTCGAGATTTCTTTTGGCCTGGGAAACCTCCGCCTCGGCCTGAGCCATGTTGGCCTGGGCATTCAATAATGAACCACGATGTTCCCTTCCAGCCTGATAACGCAAAGTGACCAATTCGAGATTTTGTTTTCTTCGGACCAGGATTTGTTCAGTAAGCTTTAAAAGTTCCTGCGCTTTTAATAAATCGGCGAAAGCCGTCTTTAACCGCAATCGAAGATTGGAGGAAACCAGTTTATAGTTATACTCTGCCGATTTAACATTTTCGACCGCCGAGGCGCGATTGTAAAAAGTTTTAAAACCGTCGAAGATCAACTGTTTTCCGCTCACCCCGTAAGAGTAGCTGTCACTTTTATCCTGATCCTCGGTTCTGGACATCCCTAAACTTAAACTGCTTCCGATCTGCGGCAAAAGCCGGCTGGCGACAATTCTTTGTCCGGCTTTGGCTTGCCGCAATTTTTCTTCCGCCGAAATCAAATCGGGATGACTTGCTTTCGCCTCAGCCGCACAATTTTCCCAAGAAAGTATTTCCTCAGCCATCACTTTAACCGGCGCCGACAACAACAACAACAAGAACAAGAACAAGAACAAGAATAAACTGAGCGCAGCCTTAATCATAAAAAAATTCCCCTTCTTTATAATTGTTAAATGTAGGGCAAGCCTTTAAGCTTGCGTCTTCAAAAATCGCAGGGCTGAAGCCCAGCCCTACTTTTCCCCATACTATTTATTATTTTACCTTCAGACACCCACAGAAACTTCATCGCTATTCATTTTATGATTATTAGACTTTAATGACAAGCAAAATGTTACAGCGCAAAATAAATCCTAAAAACAATTGACTTTCTGATGATTACGATATAACTTCAACCGCTCAAACGCTCAAATGTCACATTGCAAGACCTGACCCCATTTCCTGCTCTTGTCCTGTATTCAAAGATTTTTGTCAATAGTTTAGTCCCGACCCCAGCTTGTACCGGAAAAATCCCGTTAGATAAACGGTAATCAAGTCCCCCGACAAGATAGCGGCAAACAGTTCCGATCGCCCCGCCTAAAGCAATAACAAAAAACCTAAACATCAAAACAACGCATCCTCCTTTCTGTTTACTTCTTCTCCTGTTTCTTAAGATATTTTATACCCTTCTTTGTCAGCCGGTACTTTTGCAACCGGCTCTTTGGTTTATGAGGTAAAGTATATTCAATAAACCCCAGTTTCAATGCCGGGTGCAAATAGTTTGCTCTAAATGTCGGACGATGTTTGATTTTCAGATTAGACCGCAGTTCGCCGGCAGACAATTCTTTCGTCAGCAACGCATGTAAAAGCCGGATAACCGGGTCGGCTGACTGGGTCGCTGACTGGGTCGCTGACTGGGTCGCTGACTGGGTCGCTGACTGGGTCGCTAATTCTGGCAACAATACTTTCTTTCGCCGGATTGTCAGCACAAACTGGCCGCCGCGCTGTTCAAATTCCGGCTCAGCAATACCTGCCTTGCGGCATAACATAATCATATCAAGCGTTCCGGTTCCGGCGCGTTCGATGTAACGCGCCCAGAAAAGCGGTTCGCTGATAAGCGGATTATGCGGCATAGAGGAATGCGCTACGCGCAAATTTTCCACTGTCATGCCTACGGGTAACGACCCTGGATTCCACACCTCAAGACGGTCTGAAAACAGCATCACCTGCACTCCGGCATTAGATGTATAGTCACGATGCGCCACAGCATTAACAACAGCCTCCCTTATAACCATTTTCGGGATTTCATAGGCAACATCACTGGCAATGCCTGTTTTACCGGGAGTTACCGAACGATCAATTTTCCCCAATACAAAATCAACCGCTTCATCTACCTGTTCAAATAAAGTACCTTTATAAATTTGATATGATGGTATAGGTTTACAAACCTCTATTCCATGAAAATGCATACACTTTACTTCCGCGGATATGAGCGACCTAAACTTTTGCGGTTTGCGGCAAAACAACAAAATAGCGGCATGGGAAATTTTATCCTTGTTGAGTAAATTAAGATGAGTAAATAGCTTTTTACTCTTTGTATTTTGAGGCAATGGAAATTTTCGCTCTGTACGGGCTGTCTCTATAAAATCACTTACGCAATCCTCATCAATATCACTAAAGTTGGCGCCACGGCAAGCAGCCGCGTCAAGCGGCACGGTTTGCAAAATACCGTCATCTTCCAAATACTGCACAAGCGCGGCATACACTTGCGTTATCAACTCCGGAATATTAGAAAATCTTCGGCGGATCATTTCTCCACCGGCCTTGTGTATAAGCTTGACGGTTTTGGGATGCCGACTGGCATCATGGCCATTTTTAATAAAAAGCAGTCTCGTTATCCCACAGTTTGTCGCCTCACGAAACTCCCGTTCCGTGGCAGAAATACCCTGCTTATCAAAAGTGCCGTATTCATTGCCAAGCAAACACACATACACATTGCAGTGTCTGACTTCATTTATATATACAGCATCAGGGTTGCGATCACGCGCTGGCATATCTTCAAAAAGAAAAACTTCAAAATAGCGGCAGCATAACGGGTCACGGGTAATAAAATCCCTCAACGCTATACGTTCATCTTTAAACTCCTTTTGGACACTACTGATAAATATTTTATGTTTTTCCATTGGCCGTCTCCAATAATTGCTCAATTTTTTGCGAATGTTGTTTCTTGATTACAAATTTCAGTGATGACAAACTGCAAAACCAAACTTTTGATTATTTTATCATATTTTTTAATAAACACAAACGAAAAACGGCTTGAAATTTTCCCAAAATATGCGAGCATGCCCAAGGTGATATAGGCAGGAACGGCCGCGACCGTTCCCGGCAAAATTGAAAAACTCAGATGACAAAAAAAAGCGCTTGACAAAAATGGTAAAGTAGTGTATAGTATTTATGTAAATAGTTTACTAGTTAACAAAATCGGAGAATTTAGATGAGCCTTAAAGAGGAGCTGGATTTGCAGGAGAGGATTGAAACCAGGGAACACGAGTGTATACTCAATATCGTTTATACCGGCACGATGATTTCGAAACTTTCTTATAAATTCTTTTCGCAATTCGGGATTACCGATACCCAATTTAATGCCTTGATGCGGTTAAAATATTCACGGGAATCCGCCCAGTCCCAAAGCGCTTTAAGCAAACGGCTGATAGTCAACAAAGCCGATATGACCGGGGTAATTGACCGGCTGGAAAAAGCTCAACTGGTTGAACGGGTTACCCATCCCACCGACCGTCGGGTTAATTTGATAAAAATCACTAAAAAGGGGGTCGCACTACTGGCTAAAATTGAACCAGTTTATATCCGGGAGATTAATAAATTAACGAAACATTTAACCAAAGCGGAGATGCAGGAGAATATCAAGAGTTTGGAACAAATTCGTGAGAATGTTCGCAAAAAAGGGGTAATATGAACAAGAAAAAAACCTTTAACTTATTGTTGATCGCTCAATCTTTAAGCGCCTTTGGCGACAACGCGGTCTTTTCGGTAATTATGGGAATGTTATTGGGACTGGTCAAAACCAACCAACTGACTTTGATTCAGTTTGGGTTTACTTCAGCGATTTACGCCAATTGCTTGTTTCTGCCTTATGTGGTCTTCGCCCCGATTCTTGGTTGGTTTAGCGACCGCTATACGAAAAAAAATGTGCTGATTTATGGCAACCTGATCAAAGCCTTCGGCTGTTTAATCGGTTTAATCGGCGTAATCATCGGCAAAAATCTGATGGTTGCCTCCTATCTAATGATCGGCATCGGCGCCGCCGTTTATTCCCCCTCCAAGTACGGGATTATCCCCGAACTTAAAGCGGAAGAAGATCTGGTTAAAGCCAATGCGGCGATTGAAATGACCACCATTTTTTCCATCCTCATCGGAATCATCGGCGGCAGTTTGTTAATTGACAACCTGGGCGAAAAAAACAGTTATTTCGTCCTCACCGTAGTATTTTTTGCGGCTGTTTTTTTTAACTATCTAATGGATGAATCCCACATCCGGAATACCGAAGCCGTGATCACTAAATCAATTGTTGATTTCAAAATATCCGTGCGCAATATTTTTACCAATCGTTATTTACTGATCCCGGTTCTGGGCACGGCGATCTTCTGGTTTGCGGCCTCTTTCCTTAAACTGAATTTACAAACCTGGGGCCAGGAAGCGCTAAAATTGTCCACCGCCACCAGCCTTTCCTTACTGGCTTTATGGTTAAGCCTGGGGATAATTGTCGGCAGTTTCATTGCCGGAGAAAAATATAAAACCGGACAGATCAGACAAACCTGGATCTTCGGGCTGGGGATGGGCCTGCTGATCCTGATCATGGCGGCAAAATATTTTAATTACGGCCTGGTCATCGTGGAATTGATCCTGCTCGGCGCTTTAGGCGGGATTTTCCTGATTCCCTTGAATGCGGCGATTCAGGCTAAAGCCGATTTAAAAAACATCGGCAAGGTCATCGCCATCCAGAATTTTTTAGAAAACGGCGCGATGCTGATCAGCTCAGGGTGCTTCTACTCGCTGAATAAAGCCGCCGTTTCTTCTATTTTTACCTTTATCTCTTTAGGAGGTTTTTTATGTCTGATCAACATTCTTTGGCTGCGACCGTCGCTGAAAAAGCTTTAAGAATTTTCTTCCGGATTTATTTTCGCCTGGTCCACCGGATAAAAATCGAGGGACTGGAAAATGTCCCCAAAGATTTCGACAAATTAATTGTCATCGCCAACCATGCCAGTTATGTCGATGGTCCGCTTATCTGGGCTTTTCTTGGCCTGAACTTTAAAATCCTTGTCGACCGGGTGCGGGCGCAGGATCCGCTGATCAGACCGTTTATGCAAAACAGGCATACCGTGCAAATCGATCCGCTTAATTCCCTGTCCCTGAAAGGGGTGATTAAAATCGTAAAAGAGGGTACCCCTTTACTGGTCTTTCCGGAAGGCCGGCGCACGACCACGGGCAGTCTGATGAAAATCTATGAAGGCACAGGTTTTATGGCTTATAAAACCGGCGCTAAAATTTTACCGATCTATTTAAAAAATACCGACAATACGATTACTTCCTGCAAACCGGGAGCAAAAAAATTCTTCTCCCCCCTGACAATGACCATCGGCAAACTCCAGGAATCGGTCAAGGTTGATTATCTGCCGCCCAAACAACGAAAAAAAGAGGCCGCCAACCAGATCTACAAAATGCTCCGCGAAATTTGTTTTCTGGCCAATAACAAACCGCAAACTTTAGCCGGCGAATTTATCCGCGTCTGCCGGGAAAGAAAAAGCGCCATAGCTTTTAAGGATATAACCCGTAAAGAAGTCAGTTATAAAAAATCTTTAACCGGCGCCTTTGCTCTTGGTGATTATTTCGCCGGCAACCCGGAGAAAAACATCGGCATACTTTTGCCTAACCTGACCGTTACCGTGCTGTTGTTTATCGGACTGCTGTTAAAGAAAAAAGTCCCGGCCTTTTTGAATTATTCCAGTGGAACTAACGCGCTTAAACAGGCTATGGAACTGGCTGACCTGAAAACCATCATTACTTCCCGGGAATTTTTAAAAAAACTAAATATCGATCCAAAAGTTTTTGCGGACAAAAATTTAATTTATATCGAAGATGTGCGAAACCAAATAAATTTTGCCGCCAAATTAAAAGCTCTCTGGAAAAGTAGATTCCCTCATCTTTATTACTCCGCCCAAACTGAGGAAAGCCAAGAAACAGCTTTAATCCTTTTCACCTCCGGTTCGGAAGGAGTCCCGAAAGGGGTTTGTCTGAGTCACGAAAACATTCTGACCAATATTCATCAATCCCTGGCCAGTATTGATGTCCGGCAGACTGATTTTTTCCTCAACGCTTTACCGCTTTTCCATAGTTTCGGTTTGACGGCAGGCACTTTATTTCCCCTCTTTGCCGGGGCGAAGGTTTTTCTTTACCTCAGCCCGCTCCACTATCGGGTCGTGCCGGAAATCGCCTACGATCAGAACTGCACGATAATGCTGGGAACTAATACTTTTTTAAACGGCTTCAGCAAAAAAGCCCATCCTTACGATTTCTATTGTATGCGTTATATTTTCTGCGGAGCCGAAGCCTTAACGGAAACAGTTTTCAATAAATACGCCAAAACCTACGGGATAAGAGTAATGAGCGGCTACGGAGCCACGGAATGTTCACCAACGATCAGTATCAATAATGCTTTAGCCTATGAACATGGCACAGTCGGCAAATTTTTACCGGGTATCGAGCATAAATTAATTCCGGTGGAAGGTATTGAGACCGAAGGCGGCCGGGTCGGCCGATTGTATGTTCGGGGTAAAAATGTGATGAAGGGCTACCTAAAAAACGAAAAGGCTAATCATAAATATCTGGTGGAAGATCAGGGTTGGTACGATACCGGGGACATCGTGGAAATCACCGAAACCGGTTTTTTAAAAATTGTCGGCCGGATGAAACGGTTCGCCAAAATCAGCGGCGAAATGGTTTCCTTAACCGCCATCGAAGAAGCCCTCGCCGGCCAATTCGGTGAACGCAGCGAAACCGCCATTCTGGCCGTTCCTGACGAGAAAAAAGGCGAAAAACTAATCTTAATTACCAACAGCCCAAAAATAGACTTAAAAGATGCCCGGGAAATATTAAAAACAAAAGGACTCTCCGAACTGGCCCAGCCCCGGGAAATAAGATATCTTAAAGAAATCCCCAAACTGGGCACCGGCAAAGTGGATTATGTGAAATTGAAGGAAATAGTGGGATGAGGGGAGAGGGCAGGGTGAGGGTGATTCGTGAGGGAAAAGATTTTTGACATTATCCAATGAGTTTGAAGGAGGTATTGGATGACAAAAAAAATAATTTTAGTTTCAGCGTTATTTGGTTTGTTTTATTTTAACAGCTGGGGAGCAGAAACGGCAAAACCGCGGCTGACTTTTATTGGCCACGCGACGGTTTTAATCGAGGGACAGGAGATCAATCTGCTCACTGATCCGTTTTGGGGCAACCAAATTCTCGGCAAGGTAAAACGGTTGATCCCGCCAGCCGTAAAGGTTAGCGAGCTGCCCAGAATTGATCTTATTTTGATCAGCCATACCCATCCGGACCACTACGATTTGCAGGCGATTGAAGAGATCGGAATTAAAGATAAACCAATCGTGATTATGCCTTGGGGAAGAGGAATGCAATTAAAAAATTTGGGTTATACTGTGATTGAACTGCGAGCCGGCCAGATCTACCGGCAAGGAAAAACAACGATTACCGCCGTAACCGCCAAACATATGTACGGCCATTGTCTGGGTTATCTTATTGAAATTGACGGCAAAAAAATCTATTTTACCGGCGATACCAAATTTTTTTCCGGATTGGCGCAATTAAAGAAGGAAAAAATCGATCTGATGATGCTGCCTTATGACGGTTATCAGATAATGGGCTCGGTTTGGACAATCGGGCAGGCTTTGGAAGCGGTGAAAGAAGTTCATCCCCGTCTGGTGATCCCCATCCATTGGGGTACTTTCAATCGCTGGTATACCAAAAAACAAGCCGAACCACCAGAAGTCTTCTGCAACATGATCGAAAAATCTGCCCCGGAAATCCGCAGTCTGGTTTTACAACCGGGAGAAAACATGGATTTGGATTCGTTAGAGCATGAAACCTCGAGATAATATTGTTAAAAAGACTTGGGAACATAGTAAACTAATGACAGAAAACGAAGCTTAAGTTTATTAGACAACGTCCCTGATTACATGGTGGAAACGAAATCCCTTTCGGGAGCGTCATAACTCCCCTGATTTATTCTGCCTATCTCCGGTCAACCTTCTCCTTTAGCGGCAGCTCGACTATGCCAAACCAATATTTGGTTAGTGTTTTAACGACTTCCACCAACCCTTCAAACGTCACCGGTTTGATCACGAACGAGTTTACCCCTAAATTGTATGTCCGATAAATATCTTCCTCCGCTTTGGATGTGGTCAGCACCACCACCGGTATTCTGCGCAGCTCGGGATCCTCTTTAATTTCTTTCAAAACCTCCCGTCCGTCTTTTAAAGGCATATTCAAATCCAAGAGAATCAAATCCGGACGAGGGAAATCAGCTTCGTTAGCATATTCTCCTTTATGATACAAATAATCAGTCAATTCCTCGCCGTTTTCCACAAACCGCAAATCATTGATAAACCGCGCCTCCGCAAATGCTTCTTTGACCATCAACTGATCATCTTCATCGTCATCTGCCATCAAAATAGTGATCAACCGTAAATCCTTTTCCATTGTTCCCCCCTTTATTGAAATTTCGCAACATCGCCAAAAACAGTAACAGATTAGCTTTCAGAAGTATTCCGTCAGAGAAACATTTTTCTCCCTCTTTTATAAAGAGGGGTAGGGGAGATTTAAACAATATTTATAATTTTCAAAATCCCCCTTAATCCCCCTTTTTAAAGGGGGAACACTTCAATAATATTGAATTTCCCATACAAGAAGTTAGCGCACCTTCGGCGCCGGCTTTTTAGTTTCCCTCTTTGAATAAAATACCCCCTCCAATAAACGGCTCCGGCGCTTGTTTTATCGGTAAGGTGATAATAAACTTTGAACCGGTTCCGGGAATGCTTTTGGCCGTAAGCGCTCCATTATGCTGCTCAACAATTTTCTGACAGATGGCCAACCCTACTCCCACCCCTTCGTATTCATTGCCGGAATACAGTCTTTGAAAAACTTTAAAGATCCGATCATTATATTTTTCGTCAAAACCGACACCATTATCTTCGAAAACAATCCGGCACATCCCCTCATTATTTTGGCCGGGAGAAAAATTCTGCTCAGAATTTGACGGCGGCTCTGCATACACTTTGATTAGGGCCGGCTCATCCTTTTTCTTAAATTTTAAGCTATTATCAATTAAATGCCGAAACAATTCCTGTATCTGCAAAGGATCGGCCTCAAGGGATGGCAGAACACCGGCATCTAACTGGGCCCCGCTGTCTTTAATTATCCTATACAAATCCGAAATCACTTTTTTCAGCAGCTGATTAAGATCTACCATTTCAAATTTCCCTTTTTTGGCAATTATCCGGCTAAAATTTAGAAGTCCGTTAATCAACATCTGCATCCGGTCAACCGCCCCATGCAGCCGGCTAAAATATTCGTATCCCCGCTGATCAATGATTTGTTCGTATTTAACCTCCAAAATATTGCTAAAGGCCTTCACTTTCCTCAGCGGCTCCTGTAAATCGTGGGAAGCGATATACAGAAAATCCTCCATATTCCTTCTGCTGCGCAGCAGTTTTTCGTTATACGACTTTAAAGCCCGTTCCGCTTGTTTGCGCTCGGTTATGTCGCGAATCAAACAGACCAAACCTTGAACCGCATTTTCCTTGTCCCGCATCAACGAGGCCGAAAAAGAGATAGGGATTAGATCGCCATTCTTTTTTTTACAAGTAAATTCAAAATTGTTTATATAACCTTTCTCTAAAAACTTATCAAATCGAAAATTAGCCAACAAACTATCTTCAAAAAACAGGTCAAGCGGTTTACCAACCATTTCTTCTTCCCGATAGCCGAACAAATCCAAGGTCACTTTATTTACTCTTCTGATGATTCCGTCAAAATTTGCCACAATCAAACTATCCGCAAGGCTTTTAATAATATCATCAAAAAAGTCCTGACTAAGCATGGTTTTCGCCAGTTCTTCAGTCATCTTGTTAAACGAATCGGCTAATTTCTTAAACTCGTCTTTAGTTTTAATTTTGACCCGGTGTTCTAAATTACCGCTGCTAATTTTTTCTGTGGCCCAAAGAAGTTCTTTAATTGGAGCAAAAACTATTTGCACGATCACAAAAATTAAACCGATGACAAAAACCAGAATGATCAGGGTTAAACCGGTCATCCTCTTTATGATATCGTTTAATTCTCGTTTAATTCCTATCCGCGACGAAGCAAGATAGACAGCGCCAATAACTTCCTCTTTCATTTTTTCTTTCTCCGGGAAAAAGAATTCTTCCTCCTTGTCCAGGTCGTTTTCAATAATTTTTTTGGTAAGGACCGGATAATGGCATTCATAATACGGCTCTCTTTTCTCGCCGGCCGAGGCTAGAATTTTACCGTCTTTATCCAGTATTTTTATCGCAATTACTTCGTGTTCAACCATTACCCCTTTGATCAAGTTGTCCAAGATGAGAAAGTTTTGGGTTAAAACCCCGTACTCGGCGTTATAGGCAAGGTTCCGGGCCAGGCTGTTCGAATACAAATCTTTTTCATTGAAAAGAATACTTCTTTCATGGCGGATAAAAACGAAGGTGAGGATAAAAAAGGCGAGGATCAGCAGCAGCACAATCGGCAGAACAAATTTATAAGCGATTCGATTATTAAATATTGCCGGTTTAATCATAAGTTTCCAGGCCGCTTCCTTATAATAGATTAAAACCATTTTTTCATTTTTTTTCAAGTAAATAATTTATATTTTAATATATTGTTTTATAACAGATTAGATTAACTTCGCCTGTAATAGCACAAAAAGGTATCAGTAATTGGAGAATCAGGCACGTAAGGGACTAAAATTTATAGTAACAGGTTAGCTCCCAGTAGTGCAGGGGCTTGTCCTGCCTGTGCCACCAAAGGGCTACACTACTTTTTTACCATTCTCCAACGGAATACTTCTGGAAGCTAACCTGTTAAAATTTATAACTGATATCCAACGTTATTCTTCTTCCGATCTCGTCTGATATGGGGTAGGTTGGTCCCCAGCCTAAAGGAAACTCATTGTGTTTGTTTTCTAAAATATTAAAAACCGAAACAGCTGCTTCCGCTCCTTCGAAAACCCGATAGCCTATTCTTCCATTTAATTGAATGTATCCGTTAACCTTCTCCCGCCTTTCTTCCCCGGCCAAAGTTCTAATCCATGAATTCTCACTTACATAGTTGGCGATGAGGTTTGCCCTGATCTTGTTAAGCTTCATATCCAATCCGCAGTTAATTTTGTGGAGCGGGATTTGTTCATTCTTAGTATTTTTTTCATCCTTCAGCAGTGTAGTAGGCTCATCAACGCGATTCGTGTAAATTTGATAGGAATAATTTAGCAACCCTCTCAACCAGGGAAGAATTAGCATGTCCATCCCTGTTTCACCGCCATAGCCATCCACTTTACCAAAGTTGTAAAATGATTGCGCTTTGGGAAGAATACCACCCGGAGAACCGGGGAAAAGTTCATTTTCTGCATAATATTGTGTAGTCCCATACCCAATTATATTATAAAGCTTGTTATAAAAAAGATTGAAATTTAGTTTTAGTTTTTTTCCCAATTCTGTTTGGTAAGCGGCCTCGTAGGATTCTATTTTAGCCGCTTCCAGTTCTTTACCTCCTAACCCGGACATCGTAAAAGATAAAGGTGTACCAGGTATGGGAACATCAAAAGTTTTATTCATATAAGATTCAATTTGGCTCGGATTACGATAGGAAGTGCCGGCCGAAACGCGCAGAATGTTATGGTCATCAAAACTGTAAAGCGCGCTGCCCCGCGGAGAAAAATTATATTTTGTTATCGGATGATGGTCTAAGCGCCCGCCCGCAAAAAAGGATAACTTATCCATTGCCTTCAATTCATCCTGCATGAAAAGAGAATAGAGAAATTGATCTTCGGGGTTAAGATACTCATTTTTATTAATTCGATTCCGGCGGCAGTTTAATCCCCAGATAAATTTATTTTTCTCCCCGACAAATAGATTATGCTGCATTTCAGCATCCAAAGTCTTGGTGTCCCAGAAAACATCTTTAGGATCAATCTCAAAACGATTCTGACCATAAAACTGCTTCCACCAAATCTTTGCACTTAGATTAGGCCGCTCATAATCGGCCTTCAAATAACTCACCAAGCCATTTTTCTTCATTACCCCAAAATCGGTAAAACTGGTTATTCTAGTGTTCTCTAAACCACTCCTTCCGGCAGATAAACTTAAAGAGGAATCATCGTTAATTTTATAACTGACCAAACCATTGCCACGAAACACTTTTCCGGCCTTGCCTTTTGTCTCCCGCCATTCGTCTGCGCTGTTTCCGCCAATGGAGACCTTGTATTCTATCTTATCTTTCTTCCCTCCATGCAAGATCGATCCTATCCTGGTGTTGAAATTACCTCCGCGTAAGGAAATCAGAGTTCCTTCGGCCTCCGCAGGACTTTTGGTAATAATATTTACCACCCCAGTCAGCGCATTGGCTCCATAAAGGGCCGATCCGGGCCCGCGTATGACCTCAATTCTTTCAATGTCTGTTAGTTCTATGGGAAGAGTTTCCCACAAGACAAAACCATACATATCCTCATTAACGGAACGCCCGTCAATCATGACCAGAACAGTATTATTCATGTGACCATTAAAACCCCGGATCCCAATATTCTGATCGGTTAAAGTTATGGTCAAAAGATCAAGACCGGACACCATCCGTAAAGCATCAGGGATAGTCACTGCCCCGGAACGCCGAATATCTTCGGCGGTAACCACACTAATGCTGCTCGGAGACTCGTTAATCGGCTGCTCATAACGGGAAGCAGTGATCACAGAAGGAATCTTTCTAAAGAGCAGTTCCTCTTCGCTAATTTCCCCCACCGCCCATACCGGTAACGACAACCCCAAACAACCTCCCCAGACCCAAACCCCAAGCATTCCAAAAAGGAAAACCTTCTTCTTCATTTTATCCCCCTTTAATTAATTAGGTAATGTCAAAAGTTTCTTCCCTCTCCCCTCAAGGGGGAGGGAATCGCTTATTTATCAATCTAATTTACAATTTTTTTTCATAAAACTTTTGACATTACCATTAATTATCATCAACCAACCGATTAATCTTTTCCATTATTTACAAGATAGCAAACTATTTTGCTTTTTGCAAGTAAAATTTTATATTATGGCATATTATAGTATGTTGCAGTATAGTATATAATATTTACTGGAATACCTCTCATTCCCAACTCTCTTCTCCAACAACTTCACTTGCTTCCTGAATAATTCCCGACGGAATTACTATTCCTAATCTTTTAGCAATCAACAAATTCAAAGAAATTACAAACTTTCTTGGTCTAACAAATTGTAAATCACTGGGCTTCTCCCCATTCAGTATTCTCAAAGCAACCTCACCGGTCTGTTTACCTAAATCTTTATAATCACAATCAAAGGAGAGCAAGGCGCCTGCTCTGGTGTAAAATGAAGAAAGCCCAATTAGAAAAATCTTTTTTTTTAAACTTTCCAACAGGAGATATTGTACGGAACGGGGAAAATATATTTTTGAATCGGCAACCATCAAAAAACAATCAACTTGCGAAAAAATTTCCTCAAGAGCTTGGGGAAATTCTTTTTCTGAATTAATTTCCCTGGCAACAAGCTGAATATTCATTTCTTTGGCCGCCGGCAATATTTCCCGATAGACCGAGCCGGTCCTAGGCGAATAAATCATTCCAACCCTTTTAATATTGGGAAAAATCCTTTTAATTTCTTCCAGTTTCATCCGACTAGGGATATCCATGTTTACTCCGGTAATATTGGTATTGGAGGCAGCAATTTCTTCGGGCTCTAGGACCAGAGAAAAAACTATCGGAATATTTTCTATTCTTTCCTTGGCCAATTTTAGCGCTCCTGTTCCTAAGACAATAACTAGACGGGATTTTTGCCGGTTAATCTCTGAACAAATTATTTCCGGTTTCTTTTTGTCCAAGTAGTATTCGGAAAAACCAACCGTCATTTTACTCTCCCTAAAAAACTCCCGGCATCCTTTCCAATCCTGTTCATAGGGTTCCAGGTGGGAAGAAAAAATAACCGGGATGATTATCTGCTCCGCATAAATACATCGTAATGAAAAAAACATTAACAAAAGAACCCCGATAAATTTTCTATTCATAAAAAGGTTATAGTTTGCAGCGCCTATCTTTAGGATATAAACACCCAGCTGCCGGACTGTTTGCCAGATAACGTATTATATTATAATATACTATGTTATAGCATATTTCTCAAGTAAAAAAATTAAAGGAAGGTAAAGGGTAACTACTCAGGTATATGGCCGCTCATAATTAAACGTATTGGAAATTGAAAGTTTGGCAAAAATCAAATTTTCCCCCTTTGGAAAAGGGGGATCAAGGGGGATTTAAAAAACAGTATTTAAATCTCCCCTACCCCTCTTT
>JBDRON010000081.1:0-7023 GCA_043810025.1 Elusimicrobiota bacterium | reverse complement strand
TCCCGAAGGGATTTTGGAATATAGGCGGGGATGAAATCCCCGCTAAGATCGTCAAAAACAATTTAAGCCCCGAAGGGGCGAAGGTGTTTTCGGTGTTCAGCATATTATTTTCCTGCGCCCTTTCAGGGCTTATTGTTCATTCTAAAACAAAAATAAAAAATTATAGCGACACGGCATCAATCCTGGTTGAACTAGCCTGCGCAGAAGACTGGATCCCGGCAATCCCGGAGGGGACAAATAATGTCCTCCGGTATTTATAATCGATATACCGGTTACCGCAGCCGTCGGGCAACGCGGTTGAGCGGATACGATTATTCGCGGACAGGGTATTATTTCGTAACGATTTGTATTCAAGACCGGATGAAACAATTATTCTGCGATGTTACGCCCTCCGGTCCCATATCAAATTCCGTATCCGTAGGGGCAGGTTCTAAACCTGCCCTCTCTCCAAACCAACCTGCCCTTCTTATAAATCACCCTGCCCTCTCTCAAAATCACTCCACCCCCCCCTCTAAACCAATATGGAAACATCGTACAATTCACCTGGAATGATTTAACGAATCATATTACGAGTATTGTCTTGGATGAATTTGTTGTCATGCCGAACCATGTTCATGGAATTGTTCAATATCGCAACCGTCTATTTCTTTTGTTTTAACTGTAGGCTCAAGATTCGGTTGAGGGCGTTTAGGTAGGCTTTGACGCTGGCTTCGATGATGTCGGTGGAGGAACCCCGTCCGACGATGATTCCTTTTTGGTATTCCAGCTTTACCGTCACTTCTCCGATGGCGTCTTTACCACTGGAGACTGAGCGCAGGCTGTAATCCAGCAGTTTGGGTTTAATTTTGATAATTTTATCGACCGCTCGATAGGCGGCATCCACCGGGCCGTCACCGCAGGCCGCTTCCTGGAAAATTTCCTTGCCGCTCTTTAAGCGGATCGTGGCGGTAGGAATAATTTTACTGCCGGAATTGGTATGCAAATAATCAATGGTAAAAATATCTTTATCTCCGGCAATTTCTTCGCCGACCAGCAGTTCCAGATCTTCATCATAAATCTGTTTCTTTTTATCGGCCAGTTCCTTAAAGCGGCCAAAAATCTTCTGTAACTCTTCCTGGTCGAAAACAAAACCCAGCTCTTTCAGCCGCCTTTCCAGGGCGTGCCGGCCGGAATGTTTACCCAGCACCAGTTTGCTGGTGGTAATCCCCACCGATTGCGGCGTCATAATCTCGTAGGTGAGCCGGCCTTTGATAATCCCATCCTGATGGATGCCGGCCTCATGGGCAAAAGCGTTCGATCCGACTACCGCCTTATTCGGCTGAACGACGATCCCGGTGAGCGCGCTGACCAACCGGCTGGTTTTAGTAATTTCTTTCGTATTGATGTTCGTGGTCAGGCCAAAAAAATCTTTCCTCGTCCGCAGTCCCATCACCACTTCTTCCAAAGCCGCATTACCCGCTCGTTCACCCAGTCCATTAATCGTACACTCTATCTGCCGGGCGCCGTTAGCCGCCGCAGCCAAAGAATTGGCCACAGCCAACCCCAAATCATTATGACAATGTACGGAAACAACAGCCTGAGCAATATTGGGAACTCTTTCTTTCAAATTTCTGATCATCCGTCCATATTCTTCCGGGATCGCATAACCAACCGTATCCGGGATATTCACCGTTGTTGCCCCGGCGGAAATTACGGCTTCAATCACCTGGCAAAGAAAATCAAAATCACTGCGCACCGCATCCTCGGCGGAAAATTCGACATCCGGGGTAAAATGGCGGGCAAATTTTACGGCTTCGCCGGCAATTTTCAATACCTCCGCCCGGGTTTTTTTCAGCTTGATCTTCAAATGGATATCGCTGGTAGCCAAAAACGTATGAATCCGCGGTCTTTGCGCCGACCGCACCGCCTGCCAGCAGGTTTCAATGTCTTTAGCGGTGGCCCGGGACAAACCGGCGATCACCGGCCCTTTAACTTGTTTAGCAACCAGTTTTACCGCCTCAAAATCACCGGCTGAAGAAATGGGAAAACCGGCTTCGATAATATCCACCCCCAAATGAACGAGTTGGTAAGCGATCTCAATTTTTTCTTTAGTGTTTAAAGTTGCGCCCGGCGATTGTTCTCCGTCTCGTAGAGTAGTGTCAAAGATTAGAATCTTATTCATCTTTTTTTCTCCCTTCCAACCGGCGTAACCGGTAAAACCTTAAAATATAATCTCCAATCCCCGAAAACACATAACTGGCAATAATTATAAAAAGCGTATTCTGCGGATAAGCGACAATTAACAGTATCGTGATCACGACTAAAACCGTGGTTTGTAAAGATTTTCGCCGGGTAAGCTTCATTTTTTTGAAACTGCTGTACCTTAAATTAGAGACCATTAAATAGGAAAGAACCAACATGACCAAAGGAATCAATTTAACCATTAAGGGCATCCGGTTCATTAACATCGGCATGGTTTTATAAGTTATTTCCTGCTCAAACATTTCGTAAAGGAGCACAAAAGAGGCCAGCAAACTGGCCCCCGCCGGAATCGGCAGTCCGGAAAAATAATAGTAGTTAGAGAGGTCGCCTTCCTGGGTTTTCAGATTAAATCGAGCCAGCCGTAACGCCCCGGCAACCACAAAAATCAAAGCGACAATTATCCCGGGTTTGCCCCAGTTCTTTAAAACCAGCTGATACATCAGGATGGCCGGGGCCATCCCAAAGGAAATCGGATCGGCCAAAGAATCCAATTCAATCCCGAACCGGCTGTCCATATGCGTCCAGCGGGCGATTCTTCCATCGAGTATATCCAAAACTAAAGCTAAAAAAATTGACCAGGCCGCGGCAGTAAAATTATAGTTAATCGAGGAGATTACCGAAAAAAATCCCGCGCCCAAATTACCCACCGTAAACAAACTAGGAAGTATGTATAAACCTTTTCTCATCCGGCCTCACTTTAAAAAAAAGTCAACCAAGTTAAGACCGCCAAAAAACCGGCGGTCTGACTTTGCCGCAAATAGTAAATTTTACTGTTAATTTCGTAGGGCAAACCTTTAGGCTTGCGTCCTTAAAACCGCAGGGCTAAAGCCCTGCCCTACAAAATCAAAGGCAAACTGGTTTTACCGTCAACAACATTGAAATTCCTTAGCCTGAACTTATTCACTGAAACACTTCTTTTTCAACTTTAGTCCGTCCTATTGCTCCGATTACTGTTACTCCCGCCTTCACCTTCTGTCCGACTTTAACCTGCACATCCCAGCTGACGGGGAAATACAAGTCCACTTGGGAACCGAAGCGGATCAAACCGATCCGCCGGCCTTGGTCAACATCTTCACCCATCTTCACCCAGCAAGCGATTCTTCGGGCGATCAGACCGGCGATCTGCTTAACTAAAACCTTCCCCTCTTTGTTCTCAATTCCAATCCAATTCTGCTCATTCTCTAAAGAAGCTTTTGGGCAGTTGGCCGGCAAAAATTTACCTTCATTGTACTGGATAAAAGCCACCCGGCCAGCCACCGGACTGCGTTGAATATGGACATTGAACACCGAAAGGAAAATTTTTACCACCTTGGCCTTACCGACAAAAATATTCTGTTCTTCAGTAATCTCCAACACCCGGCCGTCGCCCGGCGAAATCACTAAATTTTTCGCGGCATCAATTTTTCTTTCCGGATCACGGAAAAAGAAAATTACAAACAAAAGCAACAATAAGAAAATAACAGAAAAACCCAATAAAATTTTATGCCGATAAGACTGACCAATGATCAAAAAAATCAAAGTCAAACTTAAGCATATCTTGATAAAGACAAACCCTTCGCGGGCGATAGGTAATTTCATTTTTTTAGGGATCGTTTACGCTGCTTTTACCTCTTCTTTTTTTCTCAACATTTTATCGCGCAGTTCACCGCCGATCTTTTCCAGCAGCAGTTCGCCTTCTTTTTCCTGTAGAGCATGGAGATTCTTAAACCCGTTCTTATAATCCTTAATAAATTCGCGGGAATACCTGCCGCTTTGAATCTCTTTCAAACTTTTCTGCATCACTTTTTTTGTTTTATCGGTAATAATTTTTGAGCCCCTGGTCAACCCGCCGTATTCGGCGTTATTGGAAACATTTTTCCACATATGTTTTAAACCGCCGGCGTGAACCAAATCGACGATCAATTTCATTTCGTGCAGGGTTTCAAAATAAGCGATCTCCGGCTGGTAACCGGCTTCGACCAAAACTTCAAAAGAAGTTTTAATCAGCTGAGCCATCCCTCCGCAGAGATCCACCTGCTCTCCGAACAAATCCGTCTCCGTCTCTTCTTTAAAGGTAGTTTCTAAAATCCCCGCTTTTGTCCCGCCAAGCGCCTTAGCAAAAGCCATCGCCGCCTGTTTAGCTTCACCGCTGGCATCTTGATAAACAGCAAAAATCGCCGGCACGCCAAAGCCGGCTTTGTATTCCGCCCGCACCGCCCGTCCCGGCCCTTTGGGAGCCACCATCACCACATCGACATCAGCCGGCGGCTTAATCATTTTGAAGTGGATATTAAACCCATGGGAAAAACCCAATGTTTTTCCTTTCTTGACATACCGTTTAATCTCCGCTTTATAAACCTCAGCCTGCACCTCGTCAGGAATCAGGATATGAATAAAATCAGCTTGCTTGCAGGCATCCTTAATGTTCAGCGGTTCAAACCCGTCTTGTCGGGCTTTCTCCCAGCTGCTGCCGCCTTCTCTTAAGCCGACCAGAACATCAATCCCGGAATCCCGCAAGTTTTGGGCTTGCGCATGTCCCTGTATCCCGTACCCGATTACCGCTACTTTTTTGTCTTTCAAGACATCCAAACTAACATCCCCATCATAAAAAATCTTCGCCATTTCCTTCCTCCTTAAAATTTGAACTGAAAAATTAAGAATCAATGACCCTGCGGCAAGACCGCAGGGTATGAAGAGGTAATTATTTTGTATTACCCCTCATCCTAACCTTCTCCCACAAGGGGAGAAGGAACATTGGTATCCCTGTGGCAAGCCACAGGGAATTGCAAGTTAAATAGTTAAATCTCCTATTCCCATCAGTAAACCATTAACACTAATGTCTTCATCAATCTCATCCCAATGAAGTCCTGTTCCTCCACCACCAATAATATAGTTTTTCTTTGCCTCAGAAGTCGCATTCAACAATCTTGGAAAGTAAGATAATGGAGTAGCCAACTGTCTTCCATCAGCCAACAAAACCCAAATATTATCATTATCAAACCATACCTTTGTCGCCTGCGCATCTTTAATTAAAGTACTCATGCCATTACCTCCTGATAAGGTCTTTAATCTCTTCTATCTTTTTTTCCAGAAGATTTAACTCCGTTGAACTCATGCCCCAAGATGAAGCAAGAGATACTTCCGGCTCAATCCAAAATTTTGCGACATTAGAACCCTTTCTAACATGGATATGACATCTTTCCGCCGGTGAACCTTCATTGGAAAAAAAGAAGAACTTAAACCCGTTCCATTCAAATATTTTCGGCATAATCCCTCTGAAAACCTTCTCCCCTCACCCTGCCCTCTCCCCTTCAGGCTGGGTCATAATCCTCTTTTTGGCAGCCGCAGGCGCAATGTCTCACTGAGAAATGTTTCAATGCGTTCCTTCCATTCCCTAAGCTGTGCTTCGTTTTTGCCTAGCAAGACAAAATCGTCAACATACCTGAGGTAATATTTGCACTTAAGAAAATGCTTCACAAACTGGTCCAGCGCATTTAAATACACATTAGCAAAAAACTGGCTGGTCAAATTACCTATCGGCAGCCCTTTTCACTGCCCAATGTATATTTATAGTATCGGCTAAATCCTTTGACAATATTTTCCATATACACAGCCAAGTCAAATAGTTTTTTGTAGATCGGCAAATGCTCGTATTGGCTCATGGATATTTTCCTCACCACCGATTGGCAAGCTTCACTTGCCAATTCACTACGATAACGGCAACGGCAAATGAAACAAAATGATCAAAACTCACGGGCCTCCCCGCACCGGCCGAACATAGTAGGTGCCAGTCTTATCGCCGTAGTCCACAAAGCCATCGCTGAAACCCACGACCCAGGCGTTGGTAGTGGGAGCCGCGTATGTAGTTGAAGTCCAGTAGTAATTGCTTACTGTGTTTCTGAATTTTGTTGTATCTATACTAGGATTATAGTTTTGATAATTAACTATGCTCATCAGCTCTTTTACATTGGGCAAACGCCAGTCGGTGTAACCCGCATAACTCAAGTTTTCGCAGTTGGTTATGGCAACAGTCCATGATGATGATGCCACCAGTCCAGCATCGGTAGCCCACATCAAACCCGTGCGATTGTCCACGGTAACAGACGAAACATTGACATCCGACGTTTCCACCAGCGAGCCGCCAGTATAGTTATACATCGTATAGCTCGGCTGATTAGCCGCAGGCATGTAAGTACCATCATCATTCGTAGAATATACTGTCGTCTGCCCGGTGTCAGGAAGTTCGTGCGCGGTAAGGGTATGCATGGTGCCCGCGCCAGGCCCGGCAGTAGGCCCTCTAAACCCACCGGACTGTTTGGTGGGAGCGGTGCCGCTGGTTACCTTCACATAAATCTGCTCCAGGGTAAACATTCGGGTCGCATCGTTCGAAGGCGGCCCCGAGGGCTGCAAACTGCCGGCATAACTCCTTGCCGGGAAACTTAAAACCACCAACAATACCACTGCGCTTAACAATAACCTTGCCTTCATCTTTTGCCTCCTATGAAAAAATTAGGTAATGTCAAAAATCTTTTCCCTCTCCGATTGACAGGCTGGGTCACAATTATTTTAAAACACCGTCGATATGCCGACGAAAAATTCCTTGAAAAATATATTTAAAAATGTCCTAATGTCTGAGACGGAGAAAATAAAATTCATCGTCGAAATTAAATTAAGACCGCCAAAAAACAGGCGGTCTGACTTTGCCGCAAATAGTAAATTTTACTATTAATTTCGTAGGGCAAGCCTTTAGGCTTGCGTCCTTAAAACCGCAGGGCTAAAGCCCTGCCCTACAAAATCAAAGGC
>JBDRON010000080.1:0-62462 GCA_043810025.1 Elusimicrobiota bacterium | reverse complement strand
CCCCGAAGGTGGATCGGGTGATCATCTATCCCCACAACTAATTCCCTGCCCTGGCATCGAACGAATTCTTTTTTAGAAACCTGTTCAATCGCGCTGGCGCTAACTTCAAAGAACCATAAACAAACTAATGCCAAACAAAATATTCTTTTATTTATTATTTCCATCAATCACCGCCGCCTTTAACTTGGGCCAGCGGGACTATTGTTTCCCACAAAGTTGTCCCGCCATGTATATAGCGGTCTTTAAGACGGCCGGTGTCGGTAAAACCGTGATCGGAAACGATGGTAAAAGAAGGAATTTCTTTGAGCAGAGGTATTATCGCGGTGACCAACTCGCTTTTGATAATTTTATATAAAGGATACGGATCAAGACAGGAACTGTGAATTTTTACGTCAATAAAATTAAAGTGGAGGAATTTTATTTTGGCTTCCTCTTTGAGGAAACTCTTTAAGCCTTTTTTAGCCGTGTTGCGCTCCGCCCACTTTAACAAAATATAACTCTTGCCGGCAATCTCGCCTTTTTCCTCGATGCCCATAGACTGGCGAAAATTCGCCGTAGTGGACGGCGGAAAAAGTTGAAAAACGTCGTCTTTAACGGCAAAACCATGCCGGATAAATTCTTCCCGCAGCATTAACCAAAGATCGGCTCTTAACCCGTCAAAAACAACGACCACGCCAGTTAAATGCTTCTTTAAAGATTCCAGATCTTTAATGCCGTCTAATTTATCGGCGCTGCCCTCGTAGACCTTGAGCAGATTGTTTAGTTTGTCTTCCAGCTTTTGTTGAATTTCGCAGTCAATTTTTTCTTGAGCATGGTTCAGATCCTTAATTTTTTGAATCAGCAGGCTGAACGGGGCGATAATATTTTTGAACAATTCCCCGCCGCGGTATTTCTCCGCATTTTGGCTGAAGGCGATCAACGAAATCAGATTGTTTGTTAATTCATCCTCAACCGCAACGGTTAATTCCTTCATCGGTTTATCCCATAAACGATAAAAAATTTCTTCCCGTAGTTTTTTCTTCACCGTCTCCAGCTTTTCCTGATTAACAAAATTTAATAATTGTTCCAACGTATAACTGGACCATTTTATCCGCTCGAGGCCGTCGGTGTCTTTTAATTTTTCTTCTATTTCCTCAACTGTCCCGCCATATTGCAAACTGGATTCATTTAAAATTTTTGCGCCTTGGATGCCGTATTTGGCCAGGTTGGCGCTGACCAAATCAAAAGCAGTATGGCCATCGTCTTTAATCCAGACAATTGTTTCTTCTTCCCGGCCAACCCAATCGGCAAATATTTCTTTCAATTCGCTATATTTTAACTTGCGGCCTTTAATTTTTTTGATAAAATCATCAAGTTTTATTTTTTTAACTTTCCATTTCCCGCTCAACGACTGCTCAATTTCCTTAAGAGTTTCCTCGGTAAGGAGCGGCAGGAGAAGGGATGTGCTGATATCTTTTGGAGTAATGTTCAACAGGGCATCCACTTTCCGGGCAATTTGTTTTTTATCGTCATCCCGCATGCTCAAGAAATATGAATCCAGCCTCTCCCTGTTCTCCGGCATCTGCAATTGCTGAATAAAATTAACGATCCCTTGTTGAGAGTATTGGTTAAAATCTCCCGAAGATTCCACCGCTTGATCGCCGATCTTATAACCGCATCTGCAGATTGGGTTAAGAAATAATTCGGCAGGTAAATCATAATGACAAACCGACGGCAAAGCCTCCAGCTCCTTTTTTATTTCCCACCAATCCCATTTAAAAGCTACAGAATTCACAAAAAGAGAAATTTTTTTCAAAAGAACTATCTCTTCTTTTTCTTCCAGTTCTTTTCTAAGACCAAACACCGGCGACTGGTAGTAACTACGATGGTTTTCCTGGTAAAGATTGGTAAAATCTTCATAAAATTTTTCCCATTTCTCATTTATGGGTGCAAAATCCTGATCTTGGAAACGAAGAAATTCCTCGATATCGCTTTGCAGGCTGACTTTTAAATCACCCAGCTCGCCAGAAATCTGCAGCTGCGGATGAGCTAGATAAAGACAGTATTTATTCAGTAATTGGAATCCTTCATTAAAGAAATGGTGAATTTTTTCCAGATACCGCAAATCCTCTTCCAACTGCGGATTAGCCTGAAAAGCAGACAGAATTTTTTCCAGTCCTTGAACCGGATCAGAAGATAAAGCTGCCGCATTGGCAAACAGACCCAGCCGGTCCAAAAGCGCTGAATCAATATTGATATTCTTGAACACCGCATATTCACGATAACGATTTAAAAAATTGCCTGCCTCTTCCAGCATCTTGCGGCTTTTGCGCAATAACTCCTCCACCGCTTTCCACATCGTTTTCTGGGTAAGCGGTGTAGGTGTATCCTCTATCTCGCCCCAGATAAATTTTCCGTGATGAAGATAACCCAGCAAAGCCGGTGAAAGAATCCGGCCCGGTTTTATTTTGGTAATTTCCCCCGTCTGCAGCTGCGTTATATCGCGCAGTTCCAGCGCCTCTTCTTCCCGATAGGGGGTCACCAAACCGGCCGCAAGAAAAGCGCTGGCTAGAAGATTTATCTGACTTTCCGCCAGACCCCATTTGCCTTTTCTTAATTGCCGGCTTAAAACCGCCATACTTTCACCGTTCGAGACCAGATTTAGAAAATGCGCTGTCAACTCGTTTTCGGCATCCAGACTGATGAGGAAAGTCCCCCCTCTTTTTTTTACTATCCCTAACGGTTCCAGCAGACCTTTCAGATAGGGCAGCAGTCCTTTCTTCTCCGCTTCTTCAAAAGTAATTTTCCCCGGCCGGATAAAACCGCTAAACAAACTGGCCAGATGATGAGAAGAAAAATAATCTACCCGCGGCATTACCTGGTAATGATAAGGATGAAGTTCGGATAAAGATTGATCAAAAAGGTGACTAAACAGTTTTTCCACCGGCAGATAGCCGATCTCTTTGGGGTTTGCAATTTTTTTGCCCGAGCCGTAAACTATTTCACCGGAAAAATAAATTTCGCTGATCAACTCGCGAAAAGCCAATTCGTCTCTTTTTATTTCGTTAGCCAGCTGCGGTACTTCCTTCTGCAGTATTTGTTTGGCGGCAAACTCTTCCATGAAAGTAATCTCCTCGCCGCTTAACTGACGAGGGAGCCAGAAAATGATCGATGCCAGAAAAGGCGATTGATAGGTATCTTTTAAAGCCGACAACCATTTTTTCTCCGTTAAAAACGGAGAAACAAAAATGCAAAATCCATCTATATTTCTGTTTAAAGTTTCCAGCATCCGCTCGATTTCTTCCCGGCGCATCGTTTCCCCGAACAGAATCAGGGAGACACACTCCCGCAAACTGTTTTGCCAGACAAATTTATATTTCCGGCCCGTCAGCAGGTCTTTTAACGGGAGGTAAGCTAAATTGAAGTAATTGCAAATCTCGCCAAACAAATAATTGCGATCGGCGAATTTTTGTCTTAATTCTTTGATCTTTGTTTTAATCCTTAAACCTTCATCAAGCTGCAAATCAATAAAATACTGCTCTTTGTCTCGAACCACATACATCTGCTGCGCTACTAAAGGCAGCAAGACCCCTTCCCGAATAAACTCATAATTTATACCGGAGTTTAACGTGCTGATGCGGGGCAAGAGCAGTTCGGCGATATCTTTATCGGATTTTCTCTTTTCCAGCGGGGAGATTTCGGTAAGAACTAATATTTTAACCGCCTTCAACGCTAACTTCTGCATCGCTTCCGGGAAAATCCGGCCGATCTGCAATTTATAGTAGTCAAAAACTATTCTAACCAACCGCGAATATTCGGGAATCTCTCTGATCCTTTGTTCGAAGTGGTCAAAAATAACTTCGGGAGTAATCAAGGTCTCCACCGGTTTGTCTAATATTTTTTTTGCTTCCGTATGGACAAACTGAATAACCCCGCGCTGCTGCGAAAAAATCGGGGTAAGTCCGGCTAGAAAACGCACCGTATAGGGGTGGAGCGGGTAGGTTTTGCTGAATTCGGAAAATTTCAGATTTAGATGCGGGTAAAATTGCGCCAGCTCCGAAAACACCTTTTCCATAGCCGCCATCGCCGGTTCTTTTTTTAAAATAATTCTTTTATCAATAATGTCTTCGATATGTGAGGAGGTAAGGTTAATTCTCAGCGGGTAGCGGTCTTTAATTCGGTTAAAAATGGTCGAAGAGATATGCCCGGTCTCTTCAATCCATTCCTGCAAAGAAGCGATCACCCACAAGGGATGATGGAAAGAAAACTCGCCTAAAAACTGTAAAAATCTTATATCTTCATAAAATGCCGCCGGTGTCGGTTTAGAACGAAGAAATTCAGAGAGTTCATCAATAATCACCACGGTTGCCGTGTTAATAATCTTGTTGAACATTTTTTCCCGGTCCAGCCGTTCTCCCTGATAGTCAAGGTTGCTCAGCAGTATATCTTCCAATGAACGGGAAGCCGGATATTTGACCAAAGAAAATTTAACCACTTTACCCAATTTTGGGATGTCTTTATTGGCGGTCTGGGCGGTTAAAAGTAAATATACATAGGAAAGAAAATGCGATTTGCCGCAGCCAAAATTTCCTTTGATAAAGATACCGCAGCCGCAGGTTTGATTAAGCCGGCTAAGGATAGTTTTCAACCCTTCGTTGATCTCATCGGTAAAAACAAGGGTGTTGATAATTTCCTGAGGGGAACGTTCGGCGTCATCCAGTTCGATAACCAGCTTTACTTCCGGTATTTCGATAATGTCTTTTAAGGTTCTCTCTAAGGTTTTATCCATCGTTTTGCCCGGGACAGAAGTCCGTATAGATGTTTAGCTTGGGGGTTAGCGCTGAGAACTTGGTTAAGCAATTTACTGTATCCTTCAAAATCATTTTTTTCTTTAAAAATATTAAAAATTGTGGAATAAAGAAAATAATCGCCGGGCAATTTTAAAAATATATCCTGCAAATATAAAAGAGCATTTTTAAAATTACCGGTTTTATAATAGGTATATCCCAGCATCTTGCGGGTAAATTCGTTATCTTTTATAGATAACGACTGCTGATAAGCGTCAATCGCCTTCGGGTAATTACTATTTTTCTTATAAAGCTCGGCCAAAAACAAGAGCAATTCCCAATCGAGCGCATAACTGGGCAATATTTTTATATTTTCAATCTCCTCAATGGCGTCCTCTATTTTTTTCCCTTTGAACTTTTCTTTGTAATAGTGATATTTATTTTGGGCGCATTCATCCTTCTCCAGTTTTTCCAGCTGTTCTTTTATCCCGGAACTTTCCGGAAAAATGGTTAAGGCGCGGCGCAGTACTCCCAGCGCTTTTTCTTTGTCGAACACCCGCCTGAGAAGCTGGGAGAGATAAAGATAAAAATCTTCGCTGCCTGTTTTTTGTGCAAAGATAGTTTTTTCCAACACTTCTTCAATATCGTCTTTTGCGCCCAGCCGGGCTAAAATATTCAGGTAAGTCTTGAGAAAAAACGGATCGTTTTTTAACCGTTCCATTCTTTCTTCCGCTTTTTCCCTGGCTTCCTTGGTTTTATTCAAACGCAGTAAAAGATAAACTTCGCTAGTTAAAAAAAACAAGTCCGTCGGATAAAATTGCCGCGCCGCTTTAAGCACTTCATAAGCCTGCGGATAATCCTTATTTTTTTGCAGCTCCACAATTTTTGTTTTATATTCATGGGGATTGAACATATCGGAAGGATTATACCAATTTTCGGGAAGAAAATGAATAGATTTGAAGCAAAACAGTGTTTTCTTCATTCTAAATTGTTGTACAGTTTTAAAGTGCAGGTTTAAAACTGCACAAGTTCAAAATGTTATTTCCCTTATCAAGGCTGGCTTTAACCCTAACTACTTGTAACAGGTTAGCTTCCAGAAGTAATTTAAAAGCTAAGGAATTTCAATGTTATCGACGGTGTTCCCTCCCCCTTGAGGGGGGAGGGTCAGGGTGGGGGTGTTTTGCGAACGATACACCCTCCCCTTAATCCCCTCCCCTCAAGGGAGGGAAAACAGCGTCTAAATTAGAAAGTCAGACCGCCGCTTTTTGGCGGTCTTAACTTGAAGTCTTTTCTCCTCTCCCCTCGTGGGAGAGGGAGTTACTACACTACTGGAAGCTAACCTGTTACGAGTAGTTACACTTTCATCAAATCAACAAACGATGACTTACAAATAGAATGAAGCAAAATAGAATGTGTTTTGATTCATAGTTAATTTTTGGAGAATTAAGAAAAATATATATTGTTTTTAGGAGAATGTCAAAAAAACTGAATTGCACTTTGGGCACTTGGTTTTATGGCAAGCGCGGCAGTATTCCTTGCCGCATTGGGGACACGGTTTAAAACATCGACTACAGAGAAGATGCAGTTGATCATCGCACACTGAATAAAATTCTCCGGGATTAAAGCAGGACTCGCAAGGCAGGGCATCAAAAGTTTTCAAGACCGGATTATAACTTAAAGGAAAGGATCTGGTCAGTTTCCGCCTTTTGATCTTTAACCAAAAGATCGGGGCAACAACCTCAATTCGGATAAAGGATACCGGCTCGATCTCTATTTCCGTTTTATATTTGCCAATCAAGTCTTTAATTTTCCATTTATACTCAGTTTCAATTGCCTTAATCTTATTGATCAACTTTTCTTCTGCTTCCCCGCTCACCGCTTTTCTCTCGACAAATTGGTTGGTTTCCGAAATAAGAGTTTGATAATACTCGGATACCCGCTGTGTATCGCGGTTAAGCCGCCGATTGATACTTTGGAAAAAATTCTGAAGTTCTTCATTTACTATTTTCTGGGGAACGGTGGAAATTACTTGCAGAATTTTATCTTCTTCCTGTCTTTCCACATTTTCCAACTGACCATCCAGGGCATTAATAAATAGGTCCAACTGTTCCAAGTCTAATCTCTTGGTGGAAAGATTAAATTCGTTGATTAGAACCGGGATAAGACCCTCTTGCCGTTCGTCGGATAAAGCGGCAAAGCGGAAATAGACCAATAAATAGGAGATTGTTTTCTTTTCGTTTCCCTCGACACTAAATACGGCATTATTAAAGTCAATCTTATTTGCAACTCGATCCTGCAGTTTATCAATCCGGACAGACGGCGGAGGGATATTTACTACCGAAAACCGGCCTTGATTTTTTACAAAAAGTCCCTGCATTTTCCTAAAAGCATCGGAATCGAACGAGATCAATGTTCCGGCTTTTTCGTCAATGGAAAAAACAAGAGAACTATACTCGTCTAACCCTAACATGACGGATAAATTGGCCGGTAAGATTACTTCAAGGCGATCGGTTTTGCTTTCTACAATCGCGCCGCTGTGTTTTAAGATCTCTGAAGTAAAATCCAGTAAATTACTCATACTTCGTAATCCTCGCCAAAGATCTCCCGGTCCAATTCTGCAGATTTAAGGTATTCGGTTTTTGCTTTGACCAGTTCAGTCCCAAAGGCTTCAAAATTACTATTTGTTTCCCCCTGACTGCCGCTCCTCAGCCAGATGTCGAAAATTATCTCCTCAAATTCTTTGTCCTCGCCAAGATAACCGAGTATCGGCTCGATTTCTCCGATGATCATTTCAAACAGATTAAGCTTATTCTCTAAAATATTCAGCATATAATCTTCGAGAGTATTCTTTACAGAAAGATTAAAGATGAACACATCCCGGGTTTGCCCGATACGGTGCAGCCGGCCAATCCGCTGTTCAATCCGCATCGGATTCCAGGGCAAATCAAAATTAATAATAGTATTGCAGAACTGCAGGTTTCGTCCTTCACCGCCGGATTCAGTGGAAATCAATATCGGGATGCCGCTTTTAAACCGGGCGATGGCTTCTTCTTTCTCGCCGGCCTTCATCCCCCCCCGAAACTGAACAAAAGGCAGATTATTTTTTTCCAATAGAGAAACCAAATAGTCCATACTTTTAAGATATTGGATAAAAACAACTTTTTTCTCCGCAGGATTTTTTAAAAGCAGTTCGATTAGGGCTTTTCCTTTGGCCAGGTCTTCAATGCGGTCAATAATTTCCAAAATATTAGCCGCCGAATTACTGAGACTTGGGTTTAATTTGAGCAAAGTATCTTTAAGGGCAAATGGACTGGAGCCGGCCTCGCGCATCAAAAGTTGAACCATCGGCGTAGATAACGAATTGGAAGACTCACGAGCCATGCTGGATATCTGATCATAAACCTGTTTTTCTAATTCGCCTGGTTCCAACCTTAAAGTAGTGGCATATCTTTTAGGCAATTTCAAGTCAATCACACTGCGAGTATTTCTAATCATGACATCGCGGAGCAAAGTTTTTAGTTTATCTTTTTGTAACAGGCTGGGCTGAGCGTTCTTTTGCATATATTCCTGACGGAATAACTTTTCAGTTTTAAATTGGCCGGGCTTAAGCAAAGTAATCAGATTAAAAAGTTCTATCAGGTTATTCTGCACCGGGGTAGCCGTCAAGATAAAAATAAATCGCTTTTTTATTTGGTTGACCAACTGCCAGGCTAAAGTTTTTCGATTTTTCAGATGATGACCTTCGTCTACTACAACTAAATCATAAAAATTACTCACTACTCCGGCAAAATTTTTGCTTCCTTTGGCTGTATTGAGGGAAGCGATAATAAACCTCTTTTCCCAAAACTTGTCGGGATCAGCATGGAAAACCGGATCGTCAGTGGTAACAAATTCTACGCCAAATTTCTGAATCATTTCTTCCCGCCACTGGGAAACAAGCGAGGTGGGCACAAGAATTAAAATATTTTTAACCATCCCGCGCAGCAAATATTCCTTGATCAGCATCCCGGCTTCGATAGTTTTCCCCAGCCCCACCTCATCCGCCAACAAAACCCGTCCATGAAAATATTTCAGCGCTTTTTTCACTGTTTCGACTTGGTACCAATATTTTTCTATTCCCCTGATTTCTCCCAGACACAAAAGTTCGTTGTAACCACCCTGGATATTAAGGTGGTTATATTCGATAAACAACTGACAGTCTTTCAGTGTGGATACACTCCGAAACATTTTCAAGATTGCTGCCTGTTCGATCGGAAGAAATTTAAGCGGAGCGGTGACAGTAGTTAGCTCGGTTTTTTGAATAATTGGCAAAATATTTTTATCTATTTTGACTTCACTCATTGGCAAATAGCTCCTACCTATCCCATCGTTAGTTTTGTCACTATACTAATCAAATTTGTCCTGGTCTTCGGGTTCGGGGCGGCCTTTTTTGTCGTAATCGTAGATTTCTATGCCTTCGTAAAACCAGTCATACATATCTCGGCGGAGTTTGGCCATCCAGGTTTTTCCTTCGGCTTTTCGTTTTAAATTGTAGAAAACAAGGCCTTCGGCAAAAACCTTTTCATCCCAGCCTTTCTTTGAAGCCAACTTGGTAAAATATCTTGAATATAGTCCATCCTTAAACCAGGAACTCCAATTATCAAAATTTCTTTCATGCTCGTGGAAGGATTTGTATCTTAAATCAGTAATCGCTTTATTAAACGGGTACCATTCGTGGAAATCCAGCTTTAAAGGATTACCGTTAACTTTGGGTCCAATCAGTTCCCCCGCCTGTTCACCGTCTAAAGCAATATAACCCTTGCCTACCGACCGGAAGATACCTTCAACAATAAATGTTTTTCCCTTAATTATCTGTAAGGGATCGATAACATTTTTTCTGTTTTGTAAAGCGACCAGCCGGCCTTTTTCAGTTTTTAGTTTAACATTTGTGCCGTTTAGCTTTTCCACGGCAAAAGTTTCCGAATCTTCAAAAACCCACTCATAATCGGGATTAACCCGGTCAACTACCAGATACACTTCCGGCGCTCTTAAATTAAACCGGCTTCCCCGTTCCTTGAAATGATCTTTATTTATTTTGAAAGTCTGCCGGACAAACGGACAATACAACTTCGGAAAATCAGTTAAAATTTCAGTCATGGTTCCTCCTTTTCGGTTATCCCTGATTATGTAGACAGTTTAGCAGATTTGATCCCCTATATGCAAATATAATTCCGTTTACAAAATGATTGCTATATTCTTAATATTTTGATAATAATATAGTTGAAATGCAGAAAAGAGAATTATTAAATCATTTAAAAAAACGCTGGGAAGTAGTGCATGACATCGAGGTAAAAGAGTTACAGCAAACTTCATTAAAGGAACGTCTAAAAAAAACTTTAATGCTGTTTGATATGGGTATAAATTTATTAGGTTTGTCTTCTTCAAAAGACAACTCGGAAGCTTTTACTGTTGCCGCACGTTGGCAAAAATTGAGAAATTATTATCATGAAACAAAATAAACTAAAATCTTTGTTATCCCCATTAACTACTTTAATTAAATTTTTCTCTGCGTTAAAAATAAAAAACATTATTATTGGAGGGATTGCCGCAAGCTTGTTGGGCAAAGCACGGTTTACTGCGGATATTGACAGCCTGATTTTTGTTCAAGAGGAAAATCTGGAGGATTTTTTTAAGGCCGCAGCGAAATATGGTTTATTGCCGCGAATTAAAAATGCCCTCGATTTTGCCTTAAAAAACCGGGTAATACTTTTAAAGCATCAAGCCAGCGATGTCAACATTGATTTGTCCTTAGGTTTGCTGCCTTTTGAGATGCAGGCCTTAAAACGCAGCAGAAATTTTAAAATTGGCAAACTGCAAATTGTATTGCCTACCCCAGAAGATTTAATAATCATGAAAGCAGTGGCGAATCGTCCGATAGACTTAGAAGATATTCGCAATATTTTAGAAATTAACCCTAAGCTTGATAGAAAATATGTCAAAAATTGGATTAAAGAGTTTTCGGAAATTCTAGAACTACCTGAGATTTACGAAGGGATAAAAAAATTACTTGACGATGGGACAAGAGCAGATAAACATTACAGTGAACTATAGATATTTTTTGTGAATTTTTTAACTTTAACCGGTAATAGTTGTTCGGTTAATGATCGTTTGTCGGTTTTTTGGGTTTGTTCTTTTGATAAATTTTGCAGGATGGTTTTTGTTGCAATTTTTATAAATTGAGGAATTGATACACTTCTTCGAACAACACCAATGATTATTTCACTCCTGATCGTTTTTTCAAAATCCTCTTTGGTTTTAAAAGGTTTATTTTCCTCGGCCATTTTTGAAAAGATTAATTCCAGAATTTCGTCATAGCCCATCGTCCCCTTGGTAAGGTATCCGGTTTTCTTAAAAAACAAAGCCGGCAAAATAAATCTATTGTCGGTAACCTTAAGTTCCATATTCATATAAGCAAGGCTTTTTAGCATATCCCCATATTTATCTTGCTTAACCTCTTCCAGCGACCCGATATCAATCAGGTAAACCTTGACTACACCGTTTTCTCTAACTATTCTAAAATTACCGCCGTGGGGATCAGCCAGATACAATCCTTTACTAAACAGCTGGGTCATTAAGAAATCAAAAATGATAATTTTTAATTCTTTAAGTTCTTCCTGAGAGACAATATCTTTCTGCAGCAAGGCCTTTTCATTAACTAAATCATCGCCGCCGATTAGTTCAGTAAAAATAATTTTATCATTAGAACCGGCAAATATCCCGGGAACGAGAAATTCCACCTTCATCCCATTCTTCTCCTTGCTTTTTGGAGAAAGCCGGTAGTTTTCTTCCTGATTTATTTCCGGAAGTTGTTTTTCCAATAGATGAGTATTTTTAATTTCTTGGAGAAAATCGGCGTCTTTTTTAATCCCAACCGAGGTGCTGTCTTCAAAGCCGTCGGGAATTTTTATTCCGTGGGCTCTAAAATAAGCACAGATTTTTTTAAATATTTCTGAATCTTCAATTAGGTTATGGGCTACATCCGGCCTTTTAATTTTAACGGCTATTGTTTTTGTTTGACCCCCGACAAGCATTTCCGCTTCATAGACTATCTTGATGGAAGCAGCAGATATCAACCGTCCTAATCTTTTTATCGTTTTAATCCGATAGTTATGGAAAGTCTCCAGCGCCATTTTTTTAGTCAATAGTTTTGCCTGGTTAGTTAAATTTTCAAAGGCTGTTCGTAATTCTTCCGGCAGATCAATATCGCTGGAAGCAGCAATAGTCTGACCGGCTTTAATTCCATAAATACCCATAGACTCCATAAACTTAGTGAAGACTTCGGTATAGGAATATTTTTTTTCTGTGCCGGCCTGCAATAAGGGGCCAAAATTCATCGCCAAGGCTTTAACAATTTCCAGTTTTTTTCGCTGATTGCTATTGAGCAACACCCCATAAAATATTTTTCTAACTGTCTTGGTCGAGATCGATTTATCCAGTGAAGTATTTTTTAAGATAAAGTTCAGAATTTCTTCCATGAATTCCATAAAAATTCTATCATTACTTAGTATCCCATTCTCGCCAATAAACATTTCTTGAATCAAGACATTGCGTGAACTTTCCCCAGCATAAGGATAGTCCGAACCGCCGGATAAAGCATACATATCTTTAAATCGGTGATAAGATACCCCTTGCAGTTCTTCATACTCCCGCATAAAGAGGGGCATTGGTTTTATCCCTAAGATCCAAAGCATCGAATCTTTCTTTTCTTTATTGGAAATTTTCCTGCCAAAAATCTTCATTTTTTCTTCCCAGTAAGTGCCCTGCATCTTGTCTTTATTTTCCAGGATATCTCTTTTATCGGCATAAAATAAACCGACAATTCTTTGATGATAATCTTCGGGATCTTCAACCTTAGCCAGGACGCTTTTCAACAAATCATCGCGGAGATAACTTGCTTTGGGGAAATATTTTTCAATCAACGCTATTTCTTCCGGCAAAGTTAATTCCCCAGCGCGGTTTCTAGCCAATGCCAGTATCTTTAAGGTATAATGTTCGCTAAAATAAGCCTGATGGAATTTGTCCGTATTAGTTCGGATTAAATCCAATCTTTCCTGCGTTATCTTACTTGGATCATTTTTCATCAGAGCAATTTCCTGATTAAATAAAATTTCTAAATATTCATCCATGGCCGGTTGTTTGGCCGGCTGTTTAGAACAAAGATTAGCCAATTTTTCTTGAAAACTTTTCTGAGAATTAATTGTATCCAGAATTCCTTTCTCCTGTAAATCCAAACTTACCGCATCGAATTGCGCCCATTTATTGGCATGATTGAAGTCAAAAAACAGGGAATCTATTTTGGGATATGTTCTTTTCCGGGTCAAATACCGTAAAATCCGTTTTCTTAAAAAAACAAAATCATCACCGTGAAAAATTAAAGACACTATTTTTAAATAATAGTAATTGGCAATAATAGAATTAATCCGGTCATTATTTTCCTCTTCCAAAAACCTTTCATCATATTGCATTTCTTTAATAATACGTTTTAATGTTCGTCGGTATATTCCTTTAAGAAAAAAGAATTTTGTCAGTTTAGGAATAATCAATAAACCAGCGACATTAGCCGCCAAGCGGAAAGATGGAGCAAATCGATAAAATAGCGCTTCAAAATGATTTGGTTTTAACACTGTATTTTTCGGCATTAAACGTTTCATTTTTGAAACGAAATCATCTTCCGCTCCGATCCCGCTTGTTTTTGCCTCTTCTATTTTTGCCACAAGATAACCCAGCAGAAAACTGTTTCTCAGAAAAAGTCTTTTATCATTAGTAAAATACGGAGCTATTTTTTCAAACTTTTCCTGCAATTCTTTATTTTCAACCAATATTTTCTTCAAATAGTTTAAGTCGTAGATATTTTCTGCCGGATATTCTTTCTTCACCTCTCGCAAAAATAAACTGAAAAGAATAAAATTAGTTAAAGGAGAAGGTGGAAGATAGGTTTTTATGATTCGCAGTAAATCTGTAAATTCCATGGGCGAGTCAAAAATAAAGCTAAAATTTTTTTTAAAAAATTGTTCTCTATCTTTAGACAAATATGTTCTATCGGCATAAAAAGGAAAATTTGCAAATAGCTTTTTAAACAGTGGTTCGTATGTTTCAGAAATTTCCTTTTTAGCTTTTTTAGCTCCTAAAGAAGGAATCAAACTCTCTTTTTCAAGCCGTTTTTTATCTTGTAGAAAAACATTGAAAACATTTTCCAATTCAGACAGTTTATTCTCAATATCATCTTTCACATTTATTTTGTTAAAGAAGATTCTCAAATTTAGAAACATTATATATTCGGCCCAATCTTGAGGAATTGTCTTGTCTTCAGCAACATCAAAAATTGATGCTAAATTAGGTAACGCAATTACTCCCCGTTTTTCTTGTTTAGGATGAAGTGTTAGCATTGAATTACTATTTAAAAATTCGGCCAGAATATTCAAATCATAATCATTTGATAGTTTAGTTTGCTCATGGAATTTGCTTAACGACAATACCGCTCCTTTGCTGAAAAAATAAATCAGATTTTTAGTCATCTCACTTAATTTACTAACATCGGCATGAATATTTGCTTGTTGTAAAATTTTCTTTATTTTTTCATCATCCGCAGGATGGTTTGAGAAAAAAAGACGGAGATAAAAAACAATGTAAAGATCATTATCCGCAAGATTATCTTGCTTGGCAATCTTTGTTAAATAGTATTGGATAATTGGTTCCATCATCTCTAAACTTTCTTGATTCGATTTTTTTTTGCTTAGATTGAGAAAATCGAATTTATCAATCATAGTGTACAAAAAAACATCAGATTTTTTATTATCTATCTTCCGCTCTCTTTCCCAGCTAAGAAATAGTTTGGTTAAAATATCACTTGGTATTGCAACAATCCATCCGGCTTCAAAGATAAATAAATCAAGCAATTTCGTCTTGCCATCCTTTAGCATCTCCAGAGCATCTTTGCTAACCAAATCGATCATTATAGTTCCATTACTACCTACATCATGAACGAAAAGAGTTTTTAGCAGTTTTTCAATATTTTTGTCACTGAACTTATTTTTTTTATAATAATTGAAAAGTAATTCTGCGATCCCCTGGCTTATTTTATTTTCCGATTCTAAAGCAAGAAAAGGGAAATCTAGGATTAGATTGATTTTTCCTGCTTCATTTAATTCCTTTTTAGATAGCAACATCCCGGCCAAACTATAAAAACTTATCTCTAAATCTTTTCTTTTAATACCTCTCTCCTTTTGGAGTTTGTCTAATTTCTTCAACAGTTTAACTACAACATCCCAGCTAAAGTTGCCAGAGTGTAGTTTCTCAGAAATCGTCTTCTTATAGACATCTTCGATATAAATTGTATAAGCTAAATTTGAGTTATATTTTAGGTTGTGCCTATCTGGAGACGGTATAAAAAAAATGTCAAATTCTTTTATTTCATCGGTCTCGACAACTTTAGTGAAAAATCTATTTATTTGTCTGAACCGCTCTTTTCTCCGTGAGTCGCCTAAAATATCGGTCGTGCAAAAAACATCTAATCCATGCATATACAACGATGCTTTAACTATTTCTTGATTGAATGAGCTGTTTTTAGACAGCACGGAATTAAAAAATTTCAAATACTCTGCATCAAATTCTTTTTTTTGTTGAATGAATTCTTCCGTTAGAACAATTGCTGCCACTATCTTATCTTCATTCTCTAACAATTCAACGCTACTTAAAAATAGCAGTCTCTCCATGATAACTGGTAGATCTTCAGGGTATTCTAATAATTTTTTTTCGACCAAAATTTCTTTAATTTTTTCTGCTATTTTATTGGCTCTTGCTCCGGAAATTTTTGTCATTCCATAGAGTAAGACAGTATTAGCATATTCCGATTCGGCAGAAACTTCTTTAAGCAAATTTTCCAAATCGGCAAATGTTTCGATTTTTTCTATTTTTTTAAGAATTACTTTCAATTCAGTTTCTTTGCTGATTTCTTCTGTTGCTTGGTCGGAAAATGGTGTCGTGTCATCGGTTTTTGACCAGTTACCCTCACTAATTATTCCTTCTAAATCTTCTATCCGTCTTTCTGTAGTATCATGCTCGTCGACTAATTCCATAGCGGTAGTAAAGATGGTTCCTAATTTTGAATTCAATTCAGCAGTTTTATCAATTTCTTTAAATTCTATAAAGTATTTTGTCGCTTCGAGAATATTATAGCCAGCCAAGTTAATTAAATCCAAGGCTTGAACATCGGAATCCATTTCCTTGCCGAAGGATTCGGCGTGCGATTCAGCTCTTCTTTGCTGCAAGTGCCTGATCTCGTGGGCTAAAATAAAGGCGATGGCATCTTTGGTTAATTCTTCTTTTTTTAGTATTTTAAATAATCCTGTAGATACAGCGACGATGTTGTTTTCTCGGTTAGCAAAAGCCGTCGGCTTATCATCTTCTAATAGAACTAAAGTTGCTCCTTCTAATTTTGCCGCATTTAGCAGGTTGTCAAATATTTCTTTTGTTTCGTCATACAGATGGGAGAATGGCGACTGAGCGGGACTGGGGATGAGATAATAATTTAGCCTGAAATATTTCATCGAATAATAAAAATCATTTATTCTATTAACCAGTTTGTTATCTTCAGCGCCAAAGATTTCTCTTTGGAATAATTTTAATAAATAATACTGGTTATCCCGCCAATCCTTGCCCCATTTTTCACCTTTAAAAGCATTCCAAGTTTGCTGAGAAATATTTATTTCCCCTAATATGTTCTGCTGTTCATCGGTGACAATTAAACTATTATCAGTTAACTTTAAGTGGATACTCCCCTTTTTCAAGAGGTAGGCGCAAATTTGCCGGTTCATGGCGATCGGATCATTGGCGATTGAGGAATGCGTGGCAATTAGGTTGTGTTCTTCCGAAGTAAAAGAGGCGAAATCTTTAATCAGATTATCCAGAGTGTAAAAACTAACATTTTCTTTATGCAGTAGCTCCAAGATCTTTTTTACCACTTCATGATTACCAGCAGCTTGAATTATATTTTCATGGTCAGGCGGCAGGGCAGGGTAAATGTTAAGAGTGATAGGTTCGGTTTCTTCTGTTTTAAGATTTGTGGCGGAAAGTTCGATTTTATTTTTTCCCTGTTCAAATGCTTTTACTCGAATATTTTTGTATTCTTCGCCATTTTGCCATTCCGGTTTTTCAGCTAATTTATTATTTAAAATTATACTCGTTCCATTGGGAGCGCGCAGTTGGTTAATTTTAGGAAAAGCATAAAGATAATTTAATCCTAATTGAGTAATGGTAAAACTAAATAACGTCAAGCCGGAAATTATCTTAATCATTAATACAAGTATACATTTCCCATGTTAAGTTTATGTTAAGATTATGTTAATTTTTTGTTAAGATTTTTTGGCGGGATTTAGGTTGAAATTTTCAATCTGTTAATCAAATTTATCCTGGTCTTCGGGTTCGGGGCGGCCTTTTTTGTCGTAATCGTAGATTTCTATGCCTTATTTCTTTCATGCTCGTGAAACGATCTATATCTCAAATCAGTAATCGCTTTACTAAAGGGGTACCATTCGTGGAAATCCAGCTTTAAAGGATTACCGTTGACTTTGGGGCCAATCAGTTCCCCGGACTGCTCACCGTCTAACTCAATATAACCTTTGTCTACCGACCGGAAGATACCTTCAATAATAAATGTTTTTCCTTTAACTATCTGTAAAGGATCAATCACATTTTTTCTATTTTGCAAAGCAACCAGTCGGCCTTTCTCAGTTTTTAATTTAACATTGGTGCCGTTTAGCTTTTCCACGGCAAAAGTTTCTGAATCCTCAAAAACCCATTCATAATCGGGGTTAACCCGGTCAACCACCAGATAAACTTCCGGCGCTCTTAAATTAAACCGGCTTCCCCGTTCCTTGAAATGATCTTTGTTTATTTTGAAAGTCTGCCGGACAAACGGACATTGCAATTTCGGAAAATCGCTTAAAATTTCAGTCACGGTTCCTCCTTTTTGTTACGGTGTAATATTATACACCAATAGGTGTAACAAACTACACCGCTCTTGTCAATCAAATAAACTTTTCAGCGCAAATTGTATTTACCATAAACCCTTTAATCGGCGGATTAGCCATTCGCTTCCTAGCAGGAGTATCAGAGCCAGGTAGAGCCAGCCGGAATCCCAAAGGGTTTTTTTTATTTTTTTTGTTGGCGCGGATTTTTTGATTAGCGGTTTTATTTTGTCGAACTCTACCCGGTTTAAATCAAAGTATTTCCCGCCGCTTTCCAAAGCAATTTCGGTAAGCAGGGCGGGATTGAACTCGGGGTTGTCCTGTTCTGCCGAGGGATAGCTGACCAGAATTGATTCGGTGGTTTCACCCAGGTATTTTTTTGCTTTCCAGGCGGAAGCGGTGAAGCTGTATTTACCTTCCTCGCCGGGTTCGTAGGTAAAGCTGTATTTACCTTCCTCGTCAGGAAAAACTGGAAGAGGTTTCTTTTCACCGGCGGATGTGGTTACAAACAGTTTTACAGTGGCGCCGGCCAGCGGGCGGTAATACTGGTCAAATACGTTGATTCGTCCCCGGATTTCTTCTTTGGGGGCAACCTTTTGTTTCGGCAGTACCAGATTGATTTGCCGCTCGCTTGTGGCTTGGAGCAGCCAGCTGATCGCTTGCTGCCAGAATCGTTGATAAGGCGAAATGTTTTCTCCCTTCTTGGCCAGACCGAAGACCCAGCGCCAGGCGCTGTTGGAAGCGATGGCTAAAACCCGGCCCTTTTTGTACTGCCAGCCGGAGATCACTACCAGGCTGCCATCGGCGTTTTTTGTCCAGGGATGGCGTCCTAAAACCGCCGCATCTTTCTTGGCCCGGAGAAAACAGTTTATTCCTTCCAATGCGGGCATTTTTTTCCAGAGTGAGCGATTCTCTTCCGGAGTATCGGCTAAGGAAAGCAAAGGATGAGCACTGTCTTCAATCTGCAATTGAAAACTGGCCGGGTCAATTTTTTCTTCAGTTCCTTGAATCACCACCGGCAGGATTTGCTCGATGGCTGTGTTTTTGTATCCGCCCCGCCCAAACGAATTTTCGCCCCCCAGCATCACAAAGCCGCCGCCTTTTTCCACAAAGCGCTGAACATTTTCCAAATATTCAGCCGGGAAAAACCGTTGAAAAGAAAAATTTTCAAAAAATACCAGATCAAAATCGAAAATCTGTTTGCTGAATATTTCCATCGCCGGGAAAGGAATCAGCGAAAGCTGGTATTCGGGAACAAGCGCAATATTGTCCGGGTTACGGAGAATGATAAAGGAGACAAATTCAACCCGCGGATCACCCTTAAACAACCGCCGCAAAAAGCGGTATTCCCAGCTGGGTTCGCCGCATAAATAGAGCACTCTTACTTTCTGCCGTAAGACATTCAGTGAAAACTGTTGTTGGTTGTTTTTGGTCGTCAACTCTCCTTTATAAGGAGGAATGGAGATGCGGTAAGTAAACTTACCCAGACTTTGCGGAGTAAATTGAAAACTGACCTTTTCGCGCTGATCAGGTGAAATTTTTATTTTTCGGCTTTGGATCAGTTCTTCCTTTTGGAAAAGATTGACCGTAATTGACTGGTTTTCAAACCCTGTCGCTTTGATCTCTGCGGAAATGTCCAGCGGCATATTTTTAAAGGCGATCTCACTGTTTTCCACCCCGCTGATGCTGAGATCCTTTTGTTTTTCTCCGGAGCTGGCTCCCAAACAATAAATCGGTATTTTATATTTTTTGGCGATCGGCCGCGGATCGAAACCGTTATTGTTTGCCCCGTCACTGATTAAAATTATTGCCGACAAATTCCTTTCTTTATTTTCCTTGATCACCTCATCCAGACTGCCGCCCAAATTAGTGCTTAACCCGCGCGGCGTAGAAAGATTACGCAGTAAATCCAGGGAAGAAAGCCGCCCGCCATCGTCAAAAGAATAAAAAAAAGTATTGTAATGCCGGATAAAATTGCTAAAATTTTTATCCTGTAAGAATCTGCTGACCAGGGAGTAACGAGAGGGTTGTTCTAAGGACATGCTTTCGGAAGTATCCGCTAAGACGATAATCGCCGGTTTGCTTTTAAACAACTTTTTTTCCGTGCAAGACGGTTGAAAAATAATAAAAATGATAATTCCATAAATCAATAAGCGGAAAAAAACTAATCTCCGATTAGAAATATTGATTACCAAATAAATAAAACTAAGAACGAGTACAAATATTAAGAAGATTAGCATAGTTTTTCAATTTTGATCTTTTCACTTTGAGTTTTGCGCTTTGCGTTTTACGCTATTATCTCCCCAACTTATATTGGAGATAAGATTTGTGGATTACATCCGACTTATATGTGTCAGTCAGAGAAAAAATAATCAGATTAAGAGTTAGTTTTTTGGCCTCCAAGCGCTGGGTATCGCCGCCGGGCAGACAGTCATAAACATATTCCCCCAACGGTGTTCTTTCCCAAACACCTAATAAATCGTTCGCCGAATAGATTGCCAAAAGCTGGCCATCGAGATAAAATCCCTCTAAATTCCTGCTGATTATTCTTCGCCCGCCGGCCTGGCTCATTAAATAGAATGAGCGGAAGACGGCGTAATCCGCAGGTATTATTTCCCAACGGCCTTCGGGAGCAGCCTGGGCCAGCTGGTTTTTTACCGCTTTAAAAAATGGCGAGCCCGGTTCTCCGGATAGATCGTCGATTACAAAGAGACCGCCATTGGTTATCCAACGGCTCAAACACTCTAACTCTTCAGAAGAAAAAGCCGAAAAACCGCTGTCCCCCACCCACCAGACCAGCGGGGAAGAAAAAAGTTTGGGGTCGGTTAAGGTAATTGTTTTCCGTTGAGGAATTATTTTTATACTGGTGGTGGCGGTCAGCAGGGGATAGATTTCCGACCAGGCACGAGCCCTTAAATCCCAGTTCCCTTTGTAAATCAACTGAGTAAAAACAAACTTATTCCCCTGGAGAATATCTTCCGCTCTACAAGGCAGAGAAAAGTGCAATAACAGTAAAATAAAAATCAGACATTTTTTCATATAAATTTTTTAACTACTCCTTTGCTTCTCCCTCTCCCCTCGTGGGAGAGGGGATAACTACCCTGTCCTACTTTTTTCTTTTCCACGGGTTGGCTAAAAAAACTTCGATGACCAAAAGTAAAATAATCAAGGCCAGCAATTGCCGGTTAATTTCTTTGCCTCGCAGGTTTTCCATAAATTTTTTCTTCCAGCCTTCTTTTACTTCAATAAGAATATTGACCGGGAATAGTTCATTGATTTCTGATAAGGGTAGAGACCGTAAATCGGACTCCTCCTGCCTATAGTCCGGATTGACGGCATAGTGGTGAATCTCTTCTTTACCTCCTTGGGAAAAAAATAATTGATATAAACCGGGTTTCTCCCAGGTTAAACGGAGTTGTTTGCTTTTTCTTTCCTCTTTCTTTCCATCCGGATAAATCAGCGAATAAGCGGTTCTTTCCCTGGAAAAGACAAAACGGAATTCTTCACCGATCAGAAAGTTGTTTGCTTCTTCATCCTTGGAGACAGACAAATAATTCACTAAATTTTGCAGTAAGGACACATAAATCGGTTTGACCGCCAAATTGCTCCAATCGCGATCGGCGGTAGTAGTAAACAAAATTACCCCTTCCTTTTCCAAAACTGCCGGCTGCCCGTTGGCGTAGTTAAAAAGCGCCTGACTTCCTTCGCCGGCTTTAACACTGACGAACTTTTCCACCAGAGCGCTTTTCAAATCAATTTGCGCGGGATCCGCAAATATTTGCAGGGCGGGATGCTGCTGATCAGCCAAACTGACCGTTTGCTTCTGGCTGACTACAGAAACCAATTCGGCCGGTAGAAGTTCCTCCAGGAAGCGATTGTAGGCGGCCGGATTAATTTTATCACCGCAAAAAATAATGATTTTTCCACCCTTCCGCCAATAGTTTTTGATTAGCTCCGACTGTTTTTCATCTAAATTACAATTGGCTAAAAAAATCACCGGATAAGCCGGCCAATTAATTTTTTCCAGTTCGCTCAAATTTACCACCTTAACATCCAGAGGCGCAGTTTTATCGGGAGCCAGGGCGAATTTCAAATAAAAGGTTTCTTGACGCACCGGCACAAACTGCGGATCGCCATCTACGCAAAGCACCGGGATTCGGGCCAAAACTTTTTGGATAAAAAACATTCGATTATCCAGTTCCAAAATATCCGGTTCCAGTTCAACCCAACACGGAAAAGATCCTTTCTTATGGAAAGTGTAAGAAAGTTCTTTGACCGCTTTTTGTTGTGGGGCAATATTCAGAAAACCGCTATCCGCTTGCTTTCCCTCGAGCCAGAGGGTTATCCCGGCGTTTTTTTTATCTTCCGCAGAAAAGTTCTTGATCTCCACCGGTAAAATCTGTTTTCTTTTTTCTACCATTGAAAGTAAAGAAATATTTTGGCAAGCCAAATTGCTTTCATTATCACCCAGTTTTAAAAAACAAACCATTACTTTTGGATCAAAGCCCTGAATTTGTCCCTTAATTATTTTTTTCCAACCGTGCTGGGCCAGATCGCTGACGATGATGATTTGTTTTTTTGAACCGGGGCAATTGGTTAAGAGTTGATAGGCTTCTTCCAGCGCATAAATCACCGTTGTTGGACGGCAGGTAATCGCCGATTCGGTCACAGTTTTGATTAAATCTTCAGAATGAGGTGAGGAAAAGGGAGTTTTATTTTCTATCCGATTACTAAAAGTAATTAAGGCCAGGCGGTCCTGGGGCTGAAAACCGGCGATAGTTTCCAGGGCAACTTCCCTGGCTTGTTCGAATTTGGTCTGATTGTTGACTGTTGCGGACATCGAATAGGAGGTGTCTAAAAGAATTACCGAGGCTAAGTTCGATGTTTTATCCTGAGAAGAGTAAAAATGGATAATTGGCCGGGCGAAAAACAGGGTCAACAAGATTAGCAGAAGGGTTCGGACCGCCAGCAGTAACCATTGCCGCAAACGATAGCGGGGTAGAATTTTTTGCGAGGCCTTTTTTAAAAAAATAATCGTGCTGAAGAGCAGCGGCCGGAATTTTTTCCGCGTTAACAGGTGAATCAGTATCGGCAGGCTGGCTAAAGCTAATCCCCAGAGAAAAAAAGGGTTTAAGAAAGAAAAATTCACAACAACAACTCCCTTTTGGCCAGATAACTGCACAGGGCGATATCTAAAGGCTGGTTGGTGATCAGCGGGCAATAATCAATGTTGTTTTGAAGAAAATTTAGTTTGTATTCGTTGATAAAATCGGCGAGGCATTTTTCGTATTCCCGGCGAATTACTTCCGGCCGGGTGACAATTTTTTCTTTGGTTTCCATGTCCTCAAAAGAAATTAAATCCTGGTAAGGCAAATTTTTTTCTGCCGGATCCAGCAGATGAAAAACGATTATTTCGTGTTTCTGAAAGCGAAAAAAATTTAAAGCTCTTAAAACTTCCGACGGTTGATCAAATAAATCGGAAATTAAGATAATTAAACCCCGGCGTTTGGTGTATTGGCCTAACTCTTTCAAAGCCTGGCTGATCGACGTTTCTCCCTGACATTTTATTTTTTCCAGTTCGTTAAACAAAACGGAAACATGCTTATATTGACTGCGCGGCGGGATAAATCTATCTAAGGAACTGGAGAAAATAGCCAAACCTACGGCGTCTTGTTGTTTGAGCATCAAATAGGCTAAGGCGGCAGTTAAATAAGTGCCATACTGCAGTTTGCTGATCTTCCGGCTGGCAAAAGACATGGAGTTCGAGGCATCGAGCACCAAATAGGCTTTGAGGTTGGTTTCTTCCTGATACTGTTTGACATAGAAGCGGTCAGTTTTCCCATAAACCTTCCAGTCCAAATGTTTCAATTCATCACCCGGTGAATATTCCCGATGCTGGGCGAACTCGATACTATAGCCGCGAAAGGGGCTCTGGTGCATCCCGGCAATAAACCCCTCGACGACAAACCGCGCCCGCAAAATCATCGAGGAAATTTTTGCCAAAACCAAAGGATCAAAAATAGTTTGTTTCATATTAATAACTCGAAACGTTCATTTCTTCCATTTTGCCGGTGACCAGAAAGACGATTCGTTCACAGATGTTGGTTACCCGGTCGGCGATTCTTTCCAGGTTGTGGGAGACCCAGATTAAATAGGTTGCTCCGGTGATGGTTTTTGGATCTTTAATCATATAGCCCAAAAGTTCGTGATATACCTGTTCGTGCAGTTTGTCCACAACATCATCTTCGGAACAAAGCGATTTTGCTCCTTCGGCATCGCGTTTAACAAAAGCTTCCATGCTTCGTCTAATCATCTCCACAGTTTTTTCGGCCATTTTCGGGACGTCGATTAAAGGTTTAACCAAGGGAGCAGTTCCGATTAAGAGGACAATTTTGGCAATACCTTCGGCATGGTCGCCCATCCGCTCTAGATCGACGATGATGTTGAGAATGGCGATTAAATCCCGCAAATCCGTGGCGACCGGTTGCTGGGTAGCCATTAAATTAACGCATTTTTCTTCGATATCCCAGCGCACGCGGTTAATCTCTTTGTCTGCGCTGATAATTTTTTTTGCGGAGTCCTGATCACCGGATTTCAGCGCTTCCACAGAACGACTGATGGCTTGAATTACCATCTCGCCCATTTCCACAAGCTCTTTTTCCAAATCCCGTACCCGGGCCTGAAAAATTTCTCTGGTCATCGCTTCCCCCTTAAGAAACACCCCTGCTGTGCAGTTTTTTTCCCTCTTTTACAAAGAGGGGTAGGGGAGATTTGATCAATATTTTAAAATCCCCCTTAATCCCCCTTTCAAAAGGGGGAACACCTAATTTACCCAAAATGGCCGGAGATATAGCTTTCGGTCAGTTTGTTTTTGGGTTTGGAAAAAATCTGGTTGGTATCGCTAAATTCGATCAGTTTTCCTAAATAAAGGAAGCCCGTATAATCGGAAACGCGGGCGGCTTGCTGCATATTATGAGTAACTAAAACGATTGTGTATTCCTCTTTTAAATTTCCCATTAATTCTTCAATCTTGAAGGTGGACGATGGATCGAGAGCCGAACAAGGCTCATCCATCAGAATCACCTCCGGTTCTACGGCCAGCGCCCGGGCGATACACAACCGTTGTTGTTGTCCCCCCGATAACTGTAAGGCCGAAGAGTGCAGACGATTCTTAACTTCTTCCCAAAGACCGCTGTGTTTTAAACTGTTTTCCACGGTCTGGGAAATTTTGGTTTTATCTTTTATCCCGTTAATCCGCAGACCGTAAGCGATATTATCATAGATTGATTTGGGGAAAGGATTTGGTCTTTGAAAGACCATGCCTATTTCCCGGCGAATTTCCACCACATCGGTCTGTGGAGAATAAATGTTTTTACCATTAAACAGGATCTGTCCGGTCAATTTTACTGACGGAACAAGATCATTAAGCCGGTTAAAACAACGCAACATACTGGATTTGCCGCAGCCGGAAGGCCCGATAATCGCTGTAATTTTAAATTGCGGAATCGATAGATTTATTTTATCTAAAATCTGTTTACTGCCGTAAAAAAGAGTCAGTTCTTTAGTTTCTATCTTAGTCATAAATTTAAATAAAAAGTTTTTTTCGCATCCGATAACGCAGGATAATTGCCGACAAATTCAAAGCGAACACCAGAACAATTAAGACTAAGGCCGTCGCATAAGCTAACGGCCGGACTTGTTCTATCGACTGATGCTGAGTGGACAGGACATAAAGATGATAGGGAAGCGCCATAAACTGGTCGAAAAGCGAGCCGGGCAGCCGCGGTGTAAAAAAAGCCGCTCCGGTAAACAGTATCGGCGCAGTTTCTCCTGCTGCCCGGGAAAGCCCTAAAATTGCCCCGGTTAAAATACCGGGGAAGGCGGAAGGCAAGACATTGGTCCGAATGGTTTGCCATTTTGTCGCCCCTAAAGCTAACGAACCTTCCCGATAGGATTGCGGAACAGTTTTCAGCGCTTCTTCGGAAGTGGCGATGATCCACGGCAAAGTTAAAAGCCCCAGGGTTAGGCCGGCGGCTAAGACAGAAGGCCCAAAATGCAGGCCCTGAACAAAGAGCGCTACCCCGAATAAACCATAAACTATTGAAGGAACACCGGCTAAATTTTTGATCGAAGCCCGGATTACCTTGGTCAATTTGTTTTCTTGAGCATACTCGCTCAGGTAAATCGCTGAACAAACTCCCAACGGAATAGAAAAAAGCGTCGTAATGATCGTTACAAAAACAGTCCCGAAAATGGCCGGAAAAATCCCTCCCTCGGTCATCCCCTGACGCGGGAAACCGGTTAGAAATTCCCAGTTAATTACCTTGGTCCCTTTGCTGGCGATATCCCAGATGACAACCCCTAAAATCAACAGCACCAGAATTGCTGCTAAATAAAGCACCCCAAACCCAATCAGTTGGTAAATTTTCTTCAGTTTCATAGCAAGATAATTTTCAATGTAGGGCAAGCCTTTAGGCTTGCGTCTTTAAAACCGCAGGGCTGAAGCCCTGCCCTACATCATCACTTTGACCATAAACAAAACTAGTCAAATTTTACATCTAGACTTTTGGCCTTATATCTTGTACCTTCTGTATTTGCCGGAAAAATATTCGGCGGCTAGGTTGACCAGAAAAGAAATTAGAAAAAGAATAGTTCCAATGGCAAACAAGGAATAATAATGGGTTGTGCCGTAGGCTACCTCACCCAGTTCGATGGCAATCGTGGCCGTGATTGTTCGGACGGAATCAAAAATGCCGTGCGGCATGGCCAGCACATTGCCGGTGACCATCAAAATCGTCATCGTTTCCCCAATCGCCCGGCCGATTCCGAGAACAACGGCGGCGACAATACCGGAAACTGCCGCCGGAATGATCACCCGGATTAATGTTTCCCAGCGGTTGGCTCCCAAGGCGTATGACGCTTCCTTATAAGGGTGAGGTACGGCCCGGATGGCATCTTCGGAAACACTGATAATTGTCGGCAGGGACATCACCGCCAAAAGTATGGCGCCGTTTAAAGCGTTTAATCCGGAATTCAGGCCAAAAACTTTACTGATCAGCGGGCCGACCAGAACAATCCCCAGAAAACCGATCACCACCGACGGTATTGCGGCCAAAATTTCGATAATTGGTTTAATAATTTCCCTGGTCCGGGAACCGGCCATTTCGGAGAGGTAGGCGGCTGTCCCAATACCCAGGGGAAGAGCGATAAGGATGGCGCCAAAGGTCACCAAAAAAGTTCCCGCCAGCATCGCCAAGATCCCGTAGGAAGGATGGCTATAGGCGGAAGGGTTCCAGACTGTGCCGAAGAAAAAGTCGGCTAACCGGACGACCTTAAATGTTTTTAAACCGTTCAAGAAAAGCATTAAAAATATTCCCGAAAGAACCAGAACGGTAAAAAGTCCGCTGAACAGGAAAAACAAATCGATACATTTTTCTTTGAGTTTTCTAGAAGTCATAATTCAGAATTCAGAATACAGAAGTCAGAATACAGAAGTCAGAATAAAAGACTCGAGTCCTTTAATTCTGACTCCTGACTTCTGTATTCTGAATTCTGTTTTTGTTTTCTTCAATGTATTCGGCTCCAATCGGATAATAGCCTTCGCTGGAAATAATTTTTTGGCCTTCTTCGCCGAGCTCAAACTGGATAAATTTTAAAATGTTTCCGGACGGTTGGCCGTTGAGATACTGATATAATGGACGGCTGATCGGGTAAAGTTTTTTGCGGACATTTTCCGGATCCAAAGGGGTTACGGCCGGAGAATTTTTGTCCCGGGCAATTTTTAGAACTTTTAATCCTGGTGAAACCTTTCCCTGTTTATCCACCGTATAGCCGATACCGACATAACCGATAGCGGCTTGGTCATTTCTTACGGACTCGATAATTTGGGCATTGCCGCTCATCATTTTCATTTGGGGAGAATAATCGGCTTTGAGGATCGTCTCGCGGAAAAAAACGAAAGTTCCGGAGTTGCTTTGCCGGCCGTACAAAGAAATTACCATCTTCAGTCCGCCTAATTCCTGCCAATTCTTAGTTTCCCCTTTAAAAATTTTTGCCACCTGCTCCAAAGTCAAGGACTCAAGCTGATTTTTTTCGTTGACAATTAAAGCTAACCCATCAACAGCAAAAATCACCGCAAGCGGGGCAACAGCATTATCTTTAGCTTGCTTTATTTCTTCTTCTTTCATCTCCCGTGAAGAGTTGGCGATATCCGTCTGTTGATTAATCAAAGCGGCAATCCCTGTTCCCGAACCACCGCCGGTAACCGTAATCGCCATTCCTGGATTTTCCCCCATAAAAACTTCCGACAACCGCTGAACCAAATTTACTTCCGTATCCGAGCCTTTGATCTGTATCGAAACATTTTCCCCGCCTCTTTTACCACAACCGAAGGTCAGCGTGAATAAAAAAAAACAGACGGTGATTTTTTTTGTTTTCATCATTTTAATCCTCCAATATTATATTTTTTCTCCCAGTTCCAATAATTTTCCGATCACCTGGTCAACATTAACGCTCTCCGCTTCGGCGTTGAAGTTTAATAGAATCCGGTGGCGGAGCACGGAGTAAGCCAGGGCGCGGACATCCTCGACCGTGGCGGCGTAGCGGCCGGCCAAAACGGCCCGGGCCTTACTGCCTAAAATTAGGTTTTGGGAAGCGCGGGGACCAGCTCCCCAGTTTACCCATTTTTTAACAAAATCGTATTGAGAAAATTTCGGCCTACTGGCGGCTACCAGTTTTACCGCGTATTCCACGACATAGTCAGAGACCGGTACCCGGCGGACAATTTCCTGTAAAGCGATAATTTCCTCGGCGTTCAAGGCCTTTGTTAATTCCAGATGACCGGCCCCGGTAGTTTTTAAAACGATTTCTTTTTCTTCCTCAACAGTCGGATAATCGATATTAATTTGGAAGAAGAAGCGGTCAAGTTGGGCTTCCGGCAAAGGATAGGTACCTTCCTGTTCAATCGGGTTTTGGGTCGCTAAAACAAAAAAAGGCAGGGATAAAGGATAAGTTTGTCCGGCCACGGTTACCTTGTATTCCTGCATTGATTGCAATAAAGCAGCCTGGGTTTTCGGCGGTGTCCGGTTAATCTCGTCGGCTAAAACGATGTTGGAAAAAACCGGTCCAGGAATGAAGCGGAAGTTTCTTTTGCCGGTAGAAGTATCTTCTTCAATAATTTCCGTCCCGGTAATATCCGAGGGCATTAAATCCGGGGTGAACTGAATCCGGTTAAATTTCAAATCCAAAATCTGGGCCAGGCTGGAGATCAACAAGGTCTTCGCCAACCCCGGCACCCCGACAATCAAACAATGCCCGCGGGCAAACAAAGCGATTAACAGCTCGTCAATCACCTCTTGCTGCCCGACAATATTTTTTTTCAACTGCTCCAGTATCGACTGCCGCCCAGCAGCCAGTTTCTCCACTAACTGCAAATCATCATTTTTAGGCATAGTTTTCAATCCTTTTGATCCGGGGTTCAAAGGCAATATTTCATATTTATATCATTTTTTAGCTGATATTTCAACAAAAATCTAGTTAAACTGGTGGGTTGTCCTAGGTTTAGCGGTTCTAGGTATGGTGTAGGGAACGCATATATCCGTTCCCTACAAAGGATTATAGCAACGGTAAATATTTTTTTATTTCATGGTTGCTGACTTGCATGCGGTGTTCTTCCCATTCCCTCTTTTTGTTGAGGATAAATCTCAGGAAAATGTGCTCGCCTAAAACTTCCTTAACCAGCGCGCTATCTTCAGCTTCCTTAATCGCTTCAAAAAGATCTACCGGTAAGCCGCCGAGGTTGCGGCGTTCGCGTTCGTCGATTTCCATTTTATAAATATTTGGTTCAACGGCAGGCGGTAACGGATAGTTTTTTTCCATCCCTTTCATCCCTGTGGCCAATAAGGCCGAAAAAGCCAAATAGGGATTACAGGCCGGGTCCGGACAACGTAATTCCAAGCGGGTAGCTTCTTCGTTTCCCGGACGATATACCGGTACCCGGATTAAAGCCGTGCGGTTTTTTTGCGCCCAGGAAATATAGACCGGCGCTTCGTATCCCGGGACCAGCCGCTTATAGGAATTTACCCATTGGGAAAGTAAAATGCTGATCTCTTTGACATGTTTCAACTGGCCGGACATATACTGTTTGGCGATGGTCGAAAGATGGGCTTTATCTTTGCCGTCGAAGAAAGCGTTCCTTCTGCCTTTAAAAAGCGATTGGTGGACATGCATGCCGCTTCCGCAAACCCCAAAAACCGGTTTGGGCATAAAAGTGGCATACACCCCGCTGGCTTGGGCTATTTCTTTAATGCAGTAGCGCATTGTAATAATGTTATCGGCCATTGCTAAAGCTTCCGAATATCTCGGGTCAATCTCATGTTGGCTGGGAGCGACTTCATGATGGCTGGTTTCAATAGAAATCCCCATTTCTTCCAAAATACGGACTGTTTTGTTTCTAAGATTATTGGCCAGATCATTGGGGATTAGTTCAAAATAGGTTCCTTCATCCAAGGGTTCCGGCAAGCGGTCAGTTTTAAAATAAAAATATTCCATCTCCGGTCCGACATAGAAAGTATAACCTTTATCCGTGGCTTTTTTCAGGTTACGCCGGAGTACATAACGGGGATCTCCCTGATATGGTGTTCCATCGGGATTTAAAATATCACAAAACATCCGAGCCACCGGACCTTCTTCGACAACCCAGGGAAGAATCTGAAAGCTGGAGGTATCCGGCATGGCGATAATGTCGGATTCCTGGGCTTCGGCAAACCCGGTGATTGATGATCCGTCAAAACCTTTGCCGTGTACCAACGTAGCCTTTAATTCTCTCGGGGTAATGGAAACACATTTCAAAATCCCTAAAATATCTACAAACCACAACTGAATTGTTTTGATTTTCTTATCCTCTACGATCTTCATCACATCTTTGCCGTTTTTTGCCATTGGTTAGTTGCCTCCCGATAAGTTTTAACAAGTTAGTCCTCGCTGCGCTCGGAACTTTACCTATCTGTGACGTTTTTTCCCTCTTTTAAAAAGAGGGGTAGGGGAGATTTAGACAATATTTATAATTTTCAAAATCCCCCTTAATCCCCCTTTTTAAAAGGGGAACACTTCAACAAACTTCCAATTCCCTATAAAGTAAGTCAGTTTACTACATTAAAAATTTTCTGTCAACTTTTTGGGAATTCTCCGTATCTGCTCTGCTTTTACCCATCACTTAAAGCTTTTGGAAGTAACTGATAATTTCGGCCGGTTTTATTTCTGCCTGAGTTCGAGTTCTTAGGTTGCGGATAATCGCTGCGCCGATTTGTTGTTCTTCTTCGCCATAAAGAACCGCGTAGTCCGCATTCAGCCGGTCGGCGGCGCGCAGATGGCTTTTCAGGGATTTAATTTCGTAAAGATGGTGAACGATTATACCCAGGGTGCGCAAGTCTTTAACCAGGGAAAGACATTTAATAAAAAATTCTTCCTTTAAACAGGCAAAATAAACTGAAACGTTTTTGGACTGTTCCAGTTTGATGTTTTCCAGATTTAGCGCTTCGATCACCCGTTCCACACCCAAAGCAAACCCGGTTGCCGGAACACTGTTCCCACCCATTTCTTTAACCAGGTTGTCGTATCTTCCGCCGGCGGCAATCGCGTCCTGACTGCCCAGTTTCGGATATTTCACTTCAAAAGTAGTGCGGGTATAGTAATCCAAGCCGCGAACCAAACAAGGGTTTACCTGATAAGGCAGCTGAAGTTCTTTCAGTATTTTTTTCAATAATTGCCAGTGGGTAAAACAGGTCGGGCACAAATGAGCGGAAATCTTGGGGGCGTCTTTTTTGATCGTCTGACAACCTTCGACTTTGCAGTCCAGCAAACGCATCGGATTAAGGGTTAACCGCCGCCGGCAATCTTCGCAGATAGCGGTTGTTAACGGCGTATAATGATTAACCAGTATCTGCCGGTAATTTTGCCGGCATTCCGGACAACCAACGTTGTTTACCTGGATCACAGCGCCTTTCAAGCCGATTTTGTTAAATATTTCCCAACAGCAGGAAATAATTTCGGCATCGGAGTAAGCCGAACCATCGCCAAAAAGCTCTCCCCCAATCTGCCAAAATTCCCGGTACCGGCCGGCCTGAGGCCGTTCATAGCGAAACATTTGTCCGTTGTAAGATAATTTTAATAAGGGATTTTGAAAAAGCAAGTTATGTTCGATTAAGGCCCGAACTACCCCCGCTGTTCCTTCCGGCCGAAGGCTGAGTGAGCGGCCTTTTCGGTCTTGGAAAGTGTACATCTCTTTTTCGACTATATCGGTAGCTTCGCCGATTGAACGGGTAAAAACTGCCGTCTCTTCAAAAACCGGGGTGCGAATTTCCCGAAATCCGTAACATTGCAAAACTTTTTTAGCCGCGGTTTCCAGCCGGGAAATTTTTTCCGCTTCTTCCAGATAAATGTCTCTTGTTCCTCGTAGCGCTTGATATTTCATCGGCGTTTCCCCCCTAACCCTGTCTCGTATTTATCTTTTCCAAATAGGCTTCGATTTTTTTGCGCAGTTGCGGAAGTATTAGTTCTGAATCCAGCGGTTTGCTGTTATTTAAAACTTCCAGGGTGACCACCCCTTGATAATTTATCCGGCTTAGAGTTTCAAAAAAAATCGGCCAGGCGATCGTTCCATCTCCGGGGGGGAAATGATCGTCGTAATGACCGTAGTTATCGGAGATATGAAAAGTTATTATCCGGTCGGCCAGTTTTTCTAACACTGTTACCAGATTTGTTCCCGGCCAGAGATGGACATGTGAGGTGTCAAAACATATTCCCAGCAAATTTTTGTCATAACTATTTATCAATTCCTGAAGGACTTCTATTTGTCCGCCCAGAATATGTGGAAGCAATGTTTCAATCGCCACTTTTAATCCCAATTCCTGGGTAACAATTAAAATTTCCGATAAACTTTTTTTGCACTGCGCAATTCGCTGCTGTTTATGCCGAAGATCGCCTAAATTAAACTCTTTTACCGCTGGATGGATAACCAATGTTTTTCCATCAAGTCGTTTTAAAATTTGGGCTGTTTTTTGAATTTCTTTAACTGCAAACGACCGCTTATGGTCGTTAAGATCAGAGATGTCCAGTTCGTTGTAATAAGGCGCATGCAGAGAAAAAACCTTTAATTCCAGTCTTTGCAGGTGGATAGCCAGTTCCTGTGTGTATTCAGGGCGATGCCAACGATAATGGATATATTCGCCATTCTTCCCCGGCCCCCCCCAAATCTCAATATTTTGGAAACCGCTGAGTTTGATCAACTCCAAACTTTCGATGAGATCATGTTTGTAAAACAAACCGGTAGAAATTCCTGCAGCTATACTCATAGCCGGTAATCCGCCAAATTGTGTTTGCATCCGCCGGGAACACAGTAGCCCTTTTCCTGATGAGAAACACAGTTAAGATCAATTTCTTTGTCTAAGCCGCAGGCAATAAGCCCGGAAAAAATACGCACATAAAAACTAGCGCGTGTGCTTGTATCGTAGCGTTTCCAAAGGTCTTGCCAATCGTAATCCTGTTCGTATTTGCTTGTAATTAAATTAACGATCTGTCCCGGCAGCCAGCCTTGTTTTAGTAAAATTCTAGTCAGGGTTTGAACATTGGTCGGCTTCAATAAATGGTCATTTGGATAAAGAAGACAGTGTTGAATACAGGCCGGCAAACCACCAATCTCCAGCTTAGGGATTTTTTCTTCTTCAAAGCTCCGGTCAAACTCTTGATGGAAGTGACAAAGCAAAGAATGTTTATAGGCAAGAATTAATTCTCCGAAGTAAGCCGTAGCATCAGGGATTATTGTTCTAATTTCCTTTGCATAATTAATTGTCCGGTCAAAATTTAAACGCCAGCTTAACAGCTGATCTAATTTATTGTTCAATCGGGGCAGAGTAAGCTGGATTGGAATTTGTTGCGCGGCATTCTCTCCAAACCGATCACGATAGAGCCGGTGTTTTTGATAAGTGCTAAAAGCGCAGCGAATCGCTCTAGTGTGTAACGGATCACCGTACATCGATAAATCCAGTGAAATGGCTTCCCGTCCGCAGGGTCCTTTACCTACGGCTACATCGGTACAGACCAAAGGCAGAGTTGTTTTGCGCCGGGCATGTTTGATTAAAAGGTGTGTAATGTACTCCATCAGCCGTCCCATACCGTCAAAAGCCTGTCCGTGCCGGCGTGAAACATAGCGCCAGCCGTTCTCCGGAAAAGCATATTTTTTGGCTAAACTTTTGGCTACCTTGCCGATTTCCTCTATCCTTTTTTCGGTCTTTGAGCCTCGCCGGATGCGGGAAGGAAAATGATAACCTTGTCCAGTCATAATCACCAGCGGCATGATCCCAAACCGGTAAAAAACATCGAGAGCGGCCTCGTAGACCGGTTCGAGTTTTCGAAAAGTTTTTTCCGGCTGAAAATAAGCTTCCCCTGGAAAATCAAGATTAAAATATTCCAAGTCTAACACGCTTAAAGTGTTTTCCCTGTCCCAATGGGAGCGAAAAATATCCAAACCATTTTCCAGTATCCACGGAAATTTGTCTTTTGTTGAAATTAAAAAAATTCCGTTAGATTTTTTATCCGCTAAGCCTTCACCGGCCGCGGCCAAAAATTCAGTAGTAAAAGCCTCGGGACTCTCCGCCCAGCCGCCGCAATACTCAGCTATCCTCGTTTGAATAATTTTTTGAGCATAATAATCTATTGGTGACATAATCTTACCTGGTTCCTGCTCGAAAAATCGCCAGAAATGTCATTGCGAGGAGCGAAGCGACGAAGCAATCTGTCGTTATCGTCGATAAAAAGAGATTGCTTCGGTTGTTGCACTCCCTTGCAATGACACAAAAACCTGTAATTTTCTGTAACAGGTTAGCTCCCAACTTTTTTACCATTCTCCGACGGAATACTTCTGAAAGCTAATCTGTTACAATTTTCTTCAAAACTGCACGGTTTGGCGAACCGCCCGTCCAATCAGCTTAAAATCTGCCGATGATAAGTTGGCAAAGAGAGAAACTTTCTTCAAATATTGTTTTGGATCCATGGTTTGAATTTTAGCCTATTTAAGAGAAAAATGTCAAGGTATGTAGGGGCAATTCATGAATTGCCCCTACATTTCCGTATCCTTAAAAACATCCAATAGATTAAAAGCACCCAAACAAAAAGACTGCAATACAGTCCTATTTTGAAACTTAACGGGTGATAAATTAAATAAATTTTATGCTCCCCCTTTTTTACATAAGTTTTTTCGAGCAAACTATAAAAGGGTTCCAAATTTCCTTTCTTCCCATTGTCATACAATGTCCAACCCGGAAAATAGGCATTGGAGATGAGCAAATTGCCCATAGAGGGGTTTGATAAAGCTAATTTAAATTTATTTAAGGAAGAAATTGACAATTTCCATTCGCAAGGTAATTCCCGCCGGTAATCATCACTATAGAGAGAAATTTTTTCTGCAGTATTTTTGTTTTCGTAGACCTTCAGTTCACCGTCATTAAAAACGAGCGGCAAGTCCTTTATTTTCTGAGTAGTAACCAAATACTTTACGGCCAATAAATCCAGGTATGGTGAATGATAATTAGTTATCTCCCCTCGAGCCGTGTTGGAAAAAGGACGGCCGTTAAGTTTACCTAGATATTGAATATAGCGCTGGGGAATAGTTGCCTCATAACCATCGACATTTTCCAAATGGTAAAGCATTACTTTATTGGGATTAGGCAGATCGTCCAAAGTGGCGATCCGAAAATTGGCGGCCTTTTCCTGCAAGAATTGAATTACTTTTGTCGGACGAAATTTATCGAGATCACTGATCGCGATAAATTTATGATTTAAAATAAAGAGTTCAAATAAAAGAAATAAAATTATTCCACTAAACCACAATTTCTTCCTGCTTTTTGTCGAGATGAATTTTTGCAATTGAACAACAGCCAGCAGAACAGCGCTAAAAAGAAATAAATAAAAAAATCTTGCCGGAACCCGCAAATGAGAAATACCGGGAAAAAATAAATAATTGAGATAATACAAAGGAGTAAACGAACCAAGCGCAAACAATAGTGATCCGCCATTTAGTGAAAACAAAAAACAATCCAATCTAGTCTTCTTCCTTTTAAAACCATGATAAATGGAGAATAAATAAAAAATAAAAACAACTATCCCTAAATATAGGCAATGTAATTCAAAGTAGACACTCTTTAACATCTCCTGAGCGTCTTTTAAAGGAGAACCCCAAAAATCAGGCCGAATCAAGTTAACTAAATTTTTCAACGGTAAAGAATAGGAACTGGCCACGACATAACCCCAGCCCCCTGGCATAGAGCGTTGAGCCTTAGATTCCAACTCTCCGGTGGGCAGCAACTGAATTGCCGTCAATAAGAATACAAAAAACAAGCCTAAACATAGATTTCTTGTTCTATTTTTATAAACGAGCGCAAACCAAAACAGGGTAAACAGGGTTAAATAAAAAGCCTGGGGATGTCCGGCTAAAACCTGTAACGAACAAGCCAAAGAAAAAATTAATGCCGGTAAAAATCCTTCTTTAACTCGAAAGCTTAGAGCGATGATTAAGGGTAACCATTGATAAGCAGAAAAGAGTAGCAGATGTCCGTGGGCTATTCTACTGAGAAGGAAAAAAGAAAAACAAACATTTAAAGCCAATATAAAAAAAGCCGGTTTTTTTAATCTAATTGCTTTTCCCAGAAGACAAAGAAAAACTCCCCCCAAAAGGATGTGAAGGAAGACAGTCAGGTTAAATGATAAGGTTAGCGGCAAGAAATAAAAAATTAAATTTAAAGGATAAAAGATAGCGGTTTGAATATTAGCCTGGAAGGGCATGCCGGCAAATATAAAGGGATTCCAAAAGGGGAAATGCCCGGAACTTAATTGCAGTTGAGCAAACTGTCGTAGCGGATAGTAATGATAAAACACATCGCCTGCGTTGGCAAAAATTCCCTGATTAAAAATAATCGGCGATAAAAAAATAATTAAGATATTAACAAACAAAAAAATTAACCAACGAATATTTTTCAACCGAAAAAATCCTGCCCCGCTTTGCTTTCGATCATCGCTTCGCCAAGTTTCCAGACATCGCCGGCTCCTAAAGTAAGGAAAATGTCCCCAGGCTGCAATTCCTTCCAAAGCTTGTCTAGGCTATTCTCCATGTTAATTATTTCTGCCGGTTTTTTATTCTGCTGTAAAATGTTAACAATCAGGCTGGAACTGATATTTTCGATCGGTTTCTCTCCGGCCGGATAAATATTTAAAAGTTTTATCACATCGCTGTCCATCAGTACCTTGCCAAATTCTTTCCAGAGCAAAGCTGTGCGGGTATAACGATGGGGCTGGAAAGCGACTAAAATCCGGCGTTCCGGCCAAGTCTGGCGCACAGCTTTCAAAGTGGCTTTTATTTCCGTCGGATGATGACCGTAATCGTCAATAAACACGACACCGTTTATTTCGCCTTTTATTTCCATTCTCCGGCTGACACCTTTGAATTCACTTAGCGCTTCAGCGATATTTGCAAAGTTTATGCCCAGTTCGATTCCGCAGCTTATACCGGCTAAAGCGTTAAGCGCATTTTGCTCACCAGGGGTAGAAAGTTTCACCGAACCTAGCAGCTGATTCCGGAAAAAAACATCGAACGAGGTGGATAAATTTTTCGTAATGAGATTTTTTGCGGTATAATCGTTAGAGGATAAAAATCCATAAGTTAAATAATGACGATGAATTTCCGATAAAACGCTTTGGATATTGGGATCATCGCCGCAGAGTATCGCTGTCCCGTAAAAAGGAATTTTATTGATAAACTGGACAAAAGCCGACTTAATTTTATCGAGTGTCCCATAAAAATCCAGGTGGTCGTTATCAATATTTGTGACGATAGCCATGGTCGGAGAAAGTTTCAAAAAAGAACCATCGGATTCGTCGGCCTCGGCCACTAAATACTCCCCATTACCCATTTTGCCGCCAAACCCTAAATTCTTAAATTTACCACCGATCACTACTGTTGGATCAAATCCGGCTTTCCCCAAGATCAGGGCCATCATGGAAGTGGTAGTGGTTTTTCCATGACTGCCGCCGATGAGAATAGCATACTTTAATCGGGCCAGTTCAGCGAGCATCTCCGCTCTGGGAATAACCGGAATTTTTAAATTAAAGGCTGTTTGCACTTCCGTATTTTTAAGATCGATAGCCGAAGATGTAATCACTACATCGGCCCCAATAACATTTTCCGATTTGTGGTCTAAAAAAAAAGTTGCCCCAAGTTTTTGCAGATGCTGGGTAACATCAGTTTCTTTTAAATCTGAACCGCTTATTTGAAATCCCAGATTAAGCAAAACTTCAGCAATACCCGACATACCGCTTCCACCAATCCCCACGAAATGCAGATGTTTAAATTTTTTGAACATTCGATCTCCTTGTCATATTATTTTTCTTCCAGCCATTGGCGCAGCTTTTTCTTACAGTCCAAAAAACTATCGTTTGTTAACTCAATTATCCGGGTTTGGGGAAATATTTTCATCTGATCGGTAAACGGCTGAGAATTTCTTCGGATAGCGGCTAAAATTCTTTTAGGTGAATTTAAACATTTAATCAATACCTGGGAAAATTTTTCCGAAAGGCATTCCATTGCGCCAATTTCATCAATCACTATAATTTCCTTACTGTGCAGGGCTTCCTCCATCGAAGACACGGCGATAGTTTCCAATATTTCGATATCTACTCCGTATTTATTTAATTTTATTTTACTTTCCATCCCCTTATGCGAAAAAATTCCTTCCTGGCCGTCAAAACTCTTTATTCTGAACCCCCAGAGCTGATTGCTTTTATGTATCTCTTCCGTGTAGAAACCGCCGATTATTTCACGAAAAGGCAATGTGGCTTCAAGTATCAGAGTGGTTTTTCCCGTCCCCGGATTGCCGGCGATAACCAGATTTTTCATATTATCGCACTCCCCAGAGTTTATGCTGTTGAGGGATCAGGAAAATGTTTGGTAGAATTTTATTCAGTTCAAAAACAAAGTTTTCAGTTCTCCTAAGATTAGCTGCATCTATTTTATCTTTTTTAGTGACCGGCTGCAAAACAAAAGGTATTTCAATATCTATCGATTTAACTAACCTGGCGGCCTGCCTCAATTCATTTAAGGTGGTTTTATCAGTAACCACTGTTTTTGTAAATATCTTCCTCTTTTTACCGATCAATAAAAATTCCCGGTGCTGCGGCCAGAATTCGTCTTGGCAAGCGCTGGGTAGTTTTATATCCATAGCAATAACATCGCAAAGATTAATTATTCTCTTGAGATTTTCTGCCAATACCCCGTTAGTTTCCAGATAAAGATTAAACTTTTTATTCTTTAGTTCGGGCAATAGAAGCTGCAAAAAATCAGTTTGCAACAACGGTTCGCCGCCGGTAATTGAGATTGTTCTGCACAAAGATGCTTTATTTAATTGCAAAATTTTTGCTAAAGTTTGTTTTAAGGAAAGTTCTTTTCCCTCTTTTTTTGCGTAGCTAGTATCACAGTAATCGCAATTCAAATCACAGCCGGCAAAACGGCAAAATATCTGTTGTTGTCCCAGATAAATCCCTTCACCCTGCCAGGAATAAAAAATTTCTGAAATATTGGCTGTGGTTTTAAACATTAAATTTATTCTCCCCGAATTTTCCCCCTCTCCCCTTGATACACCCTCACCTTAATCCTCTCCCATCAAGGGAGAGGAAAACTATGTAGCCGGATCCTTAAGCCCCAACCCGGCAAAACCTTTTGCCCGCAACAGACAGGAATCGCAGTGGCCGCAAGGATGTTTTCCTCCCTGATAACAAGACCAGGAAAGTTTAAGAGGAACTTCAAGAGCCAACGCTGTTTTGATAATTTGGCTTTTCGTCATTTTTATCAGCGGAGCGAAAATATTTATCTTTTTTCCTTCTCGTCCAACCTTTGTTCCTAACTCGGCTGTTCTTTGCATCGCTTGGATAAAGTCCGGCCGGCAATCGGGATAACCGGAATAATCCAGAGCATTGGCTCCAATAAAAATTGTCGTTGCTGAAACCACCTCAGCCAGAGAGATGGCAAAGCTCAAAAAAAGGGTGTTTCTTGCCGGAACATATGTAGAGGGGATATCTTTTCCAATCCCTCTCACACTCTTGCGTGTTGGCAAAATTATTTTTTTATTTAATAGAGCGCTTCCCTGCCAGGGCAAATGAAATTTGACGGTATAAAATGAACAATCGGCGCGCTGAGCAATTTTTTTGGCGGATTTAATTTCTTTGCGGTGACGCTGGCCATAATCAAAGTTTAAAGCCAGACAACTGTATCCTTTATTGATTGCCCAGTATAATGTGACAGCCGAATCTAATCCGCCGGATAATAATACTACCGCTTTTTTCATACTGCTTTTTTCCCTCTCCCCTATAAATCACCCCCACCCCAACCCTCCCCCATCGAGGGGGAGGGAGTTGATGCATTACTCTTTTTCCCAGTAGGCCGCTGAACAAAAATCGCTCTCCCAAACTATTACCTTGGAAACAAAAACATTCGCCCTGAACTTTAGCGACAAAGACTGGTAAATAAACCGGGCGATGTTTTCCGCAGTAGGATTAATCTTTTTAAAAGCGGCGATTTCATTCAAATATTGATGATCTAATAAAACCAAAACTTGGTCAAGTTTCTTTTTCACAATACGAAAATCGACTGCTAACCCGGAGGAATCCAATTTATCCCGGCGCAGAAACATCTCCACCTTCCAGTTATGACCGTGCAGTCGTTCGCAATTGCCCTGATAGTCTGCAAGCCGGTGGGCTCCGGAAAAGTGCCGAATAACGCAAATTTCATAAAATTTCATTTTAGTTCCACCCGGTTCACCTCTTTAATTTTTTCCCCTAAAAATTTTTCTCCCAGTTTTTTAAATTTCTCCGGGGCGTCTGTGACATAAAAAACATGCTGACCGGTTTTTTTTGAGGAAGAAAACAAATTGTTTTCAACAAGAAACTTTTTTACACTCCAGGCTGTTTCCCGGCCGGAGTCGATTAGCTTAACTTCTCTTCCTAAGATCTTATCAATGGTTCTTTTTAATAAAGGATAATGCGTACAGCCTAAAATTAAAGTGTCGATTCCATTTTTTTTAAATTGGGATAAGTATTCCTGAGCAGCCAAAGAGGTTATTTCTTTCTCCAGCCATCCTTCTTCAACCAGTGGGACAAAAAGCGGACAAGCTTGACTGAAGACTTTAATTTTAGAAGCGGTCTTAGCTAAAATCATTTTCTCATAGGCTTTACTGCGGATTGTGCCTTCCGTTCCGATTATGCCGATCTTGCCATTTTTTGTTTTTTGCAGCGCAGCGGCGACCCCGGGTTCGATCACCCCAATTAAAGGCACAGGAGAATGTCTTTTGGCCAGCGCCGGCAAGGCCAGGGCAGAAGCGGTATTACAGGCCGCAACAATTAGTTTAACTTCCCGTTTAAGCAGGAATTTAATGATTTGCCGGGTAAAATGAGTGACCATCTGCCGTGATTTTGTTCCATAGGGCAAGCGCGCCGTATCGCCAAAATAAATTATTTTCTCAGCGGGCAAACAACGAAACACTTCGCGGGCAACGGTTAAACCGCCGATCCCGGAATCAAAAATCCCAATTGGCCGTGAATTTCTCATTAAAGCTCCCAATCAACGCCATTATTTCCCCTCCCTTAAAATACTCCCCCCCTCACCCTGCCCTCTCCCACAAGGGGAGAGGGAAAATCAAATCACATCACATTTTACTTTTGTTTATCCGTTTGGCGTAATCCAGTATACCCAAATAAATTGCATCGGCCATTTTATTTTGAAAAACCCTGCGTTTTAGTTTAATTTCTTCTCTTGGATTGGAGAGGAAAGCCATTTCTACCAGCACCGAAGTCATCGCTGTGCCTCGCAAAACCAAAAAATCGGCCTGCTTTATTGTGCGTATTTCCAAACCGGTTTTTTCTTTTACCCTTTCAAGGATCAGGGCCGACAAGGCGCTGGAGTTGTTGATAAACTGATTAATGCATAAACTGCTGAGCAATTTTTTTAAACCGGCATATTTTTTTGATGATGAGTTTTCTAAGGCAATTACCGAGTTTTCAACGTTGGCCACTGCTTCGGCCGCTGAGTCTGTGGCTTTTTCAGCCAGATAATAAATTTCAAAGCCGGAGTTTTTTGCCGATATTGATGAGTTGCAATGAATACTGACAAAAAGATCAGCACAATTTTTATTGGCTATCTCGTTTCGCTGATCCAGCGGGATAAAAACATCGCTGTTCCGGGTAAGGATAACTTTTATTCCTTCCTCCTCTCTCAAAAGACGGGCAATTTCCTGAGCAACGGCTAAATTGATGTCTTTTTCTTTTGTTCCGTTAGGACCTACTGCCCCTGGATCCTTCCCTCCATGACCGGGATCGATAACCACTGTTTTGATTTCCGGTTTATTCATTGCCATTCCCGGATATTTTGCGCTGATCCCGGCGATACCGGTTTTATTCTCCTCATCGTTAGTGCTTGATTTAGTTTCAATTTGGATCGTGCAAGTTTGTCGCAATCCTGTTGCCGGTAAAACCGGTTCCGGTTTAACCCAATTCGTTACCGGCGGTGAAGGTTTTGAAATTGTTTTCGGATAATCTTTTGAAGTAATTTTTGTTCCGGAGGAAGAGACCTCAGTTCCCAGCTTTCCGGGAATTCTGGTTAGATCAATGACTACTTTAGGAGGGTTGCTAAGAATTTGGGAATAATATTTACCGGCATATTTACCCGGATAAATAGTTATTTTTGCTTGTCGTCGTTGTTGCTCAGATGTTATTTTCTTCAACACACCATCATTACAAGGATCGGTAGTTTTTGTTTTTTCCAGTATTCCCTTTAAAATATAAATGTTTATCCGGCTGGATTTCTTTTCAATTTGACAATTTAAATTTCCATCCATCTCGACAACTATCCGGCTGTGATCGCTGTAAGAATAAACACGAGGAGGAAAAACATTAGCTCGCTTTTCCACGGTTAAGATCTGTTTTTCTTCATTCCATTCGGTAGTATATTCACTAACCTGCCGAAAATGATCGCCAAGAACAAAATCAAAAGGAATGTAAACTTTTCCTTTTTCCAGTTTAATCGGTTTACTTAACAAATGGTTTGCACCGTTGATTTTCGTATTTTTTGTGTTTAAAACAAATTGAACATTTTTATTATTGAGTTCCAGATTCACTTTACCGGAAGCCGATAACCAGCGCATCTTTGCCGAATAAATTCTCGCTATATCTTTCAAAGTAAGATAAGCAATTTCTCTCTGATTATACAGCGGCAGTTTAATCAAGGTTTCACCGTTGATCACAACCTGAATATCCGTTTTTTTGCTTATTCTTTGAATCGGCGAAGCAATGCTCGAAGAAAATAATATTAACAAATAAACAAATAATAATTTAAATGCGTATTTCATCAAAATCACCATTTCTTATTTAACCAAACTTTTCTTAAAATAGCAAGGACAACCCATCGCGATTTCCGGGTTGGTGATATTTACTTGCTAATACGGCGAAATAAAATCTTTTGGTTTCCGGCTACAGGTGGTTGAAACCGATGGTAAAGAAGATCCGGAGAATCATCCCAAACGGTTTCGAAAGTATTTAATTCTATCTTTTGATAAACATTTTCCTCAAATAATTTATTTATTTTTTCCGGTGGGAAGAATTGTGACCAAGAACTCCAGATAATCCATTCTGGAGCCTTTGTGTAGTTGTCAGTAAACCGCCAGATTTTCAGTTTAGTATAATATAGAATAATTAAATCTCCAAAAAAAATCAAGACAGAGTCATTTTTAAGACTATGTTTATTCAAGTATTGCACGGTAATCTCAGTCGGACCCTTGTAGTGTTTGCTGATTTCAGTAAGATAACCGGTAAAATAGCTTTTAAAACCTGAAGCAAGCATCTTTCCATACATGATTTCGCTAAAATCATTTGGCAGTTCCCTGCTTTTGGGAACAATATATTTATTAAGTTGTACAGGCAAATAGTTGATAAAATTAGAGAAGATAATTAGTATCAACAAAAATGTGACAATGAGTTTTTTTTGTCCGGATAATTCCCAGATGGCTTTTCCGGTAATTAGACAACCCAGTGGTATGCAGCCGGCTAAATATCTGCCGTAAAACTCTCCAGCCGTCAACGAAAAGAAGATTATGTTCAAAAAAATAAATCCGCAGGAGCACAAAATATAATTTTCCTTAATAAAAGCAATAAAAATTAATACAACCAAAACACTAAAGATAATAAAAAAAACCAGATTGGAATAAAAGCTGTTAATCAGTAAAAGATAAAAAAGATACGAACAGATTGTTATCCATAAAAAAATCACCTTATAGGAAAAATTATTGTGAATCCATAAAGTAATTAACCCCGCTAATAACAAACCGCTGACCAAAAAATTATTAATCCATAAACTATAACTTTTAAAAAATAAAAGAAAACTGATTATGGAGAAATGCAGATTGCCGGGTCTCTGCCAGTATTGTTGTAAGAAAAAATTAGGCAGACATAAGATGATTAGGATTATCGAAGGAAGAAGAATTGCTTTAAATTGCTTTTTTTTTACGGTAAAGCAATATAACAGAATAGAAGAAAAAGCGATATAAAAGGCGGCAAAAAAACTTTGAAAAAGAATAAAACCGGAAATTACATACAAAAATTTACCAAAATTTTCTTTATTTAATGTTTTTAAGCAGCCAATTAAAAAAAGAGTTGTGGTAAACATAACCAAAGAATAATAGCGGCATTGTCTGGAATAAAGAAGAAATGGCGTAAAAAAAACCAAAATGATTGTTGCTAGTTTGGCTACTAACGGTTCATTGGATAATTTTTTAAAAAGAAAATAAGAAGCAAAAATGGTGAACCAGGCGATCAAGGCAAATGGAAAACGGGCGGTAAAATTGTTTTCGCCAAACAAATTAAAAGAAAAATAGGTCAAATATAACGGCGCCCAGCCGTTCCACAACCAAAGATGAGAGGGGTTCTTCAAACTCTCTTTAGTTTCTGCAGAATCATAGGCTCCCTGGAAGTTAAGATGCGGATACCCTTTTATGGCAACACTTTTAGCTAGAAGAACCGTTTCCGCCTCGTCATCCCAGAAATATCGATCGCCTAAATTTTTAAAAAGGAAAAAAAAGGAGATTACGCCAATAAATGTCAAAAACAAAATTTCTTTATAATTATCTTTTATCATTGTTGTTAGTTAAATATGGGGAGATTTCGCGGTCTGTCCCTGCCGCCTTGGTTTTGGCATTTCTTAATAACTTGTAAATTGGCTGGGGAATTAAATTACCGGTGTCGGAATAATTAACAAACATTAAATGTAAATGTGTAGGAGAGCTGATTAGATAGGCCTTCCTGCCGGTTCGTCCTAGAGTGCCGATTTTCTGACCGGCCGAAACTATATCGCCCACATTGATCGGCACATCTCTTAAATGAGCGTAATAGAACAATCCTTCTCTGGCTGGATCATAAATCCAAATACAATTACCACCTCTGTATTTGCTATCCGGTTGCCAGTCTTTGAAAGTGGAGACTACAACACCGGAAGTCATCGATAGAATTTTTACAAAATCCAGCAAATTGTCATCTTTCCCGTCAGAGTTTTTGTCTTTTATAAAAATATCATAGGCCGGATGCCCGGAATGACTATTTTTATCAAAAAAATCAAACTTTTTGCTCCAAAGAAAATCGTATTTGCTGGTAAATCGATAATCGCAACCGTCAACTGGAAAAAAAACAGGCAAAGTTGATTCTTTCCCGCCCTGGTCCAAAAAATATTTTTTTAGTTTCGGCTTTAGACTTTTAAAAATAGCCATCGCCTCTTTTTTAGAAATAGACTCATCCCTGATTTTCTTTTCTACCATATCCCAATCCTGAGGTGGAGCGGCAACAATAAAAGCTGCGTTGCAGAGGATAAAACAAAAGGAAACAAGCAGATAAAGATATTTAACCATAATTTAATGCAGGTCAGGTAGGGAACGCATATATGCGTTCCCTACAATAACAAATTAATAAAATTCATTTCTGGCAATGAGGGCAAAACACTGTTCCTCGTCCGGAAATTCTCAATTCCTGGAGAATTTTTTCACAGCGATGGCAGGGTTTGCCTCCCCGGCTATAAACAAAATGATGCAAATGCGCTTCCCCGGGGTTACCATACCCGTCAACATAGTTGTCAATCGAAGAGCCGCGGTATTTTATCGCCTTCTCCAAAACATATTTAATGCTTTTTACCAGTTTTTTTAGTTCCTCGTCAAGCAAGCTTTGGGCGCTTCGCTGGGGTTTAATTCCGGCCAAAAAAAGGGCTTCCTGGGCATAAATATTTCCTATCCCGGCCATAAATTTCTGGTCGATTAATAATGCTTTAATTTGTGTTTTACGGTTGGCAAAATTTTTTTTAAGAAAATTCCAATCAAATTCTTCAGAGAAAGGTTCCGGTCCCATCGCCTTGATTGCCGGTAATTCTTGCCAATGGTCAACCAACTCTACTGTCCCGAACCGGCGCTGATCAATAAAATTTAACCATTCTGAAGAAGAAAAGCGGATAGCCATTCGGGCGGAGGACAGAAGTTTGTCTAAAACCAGTTGTCCGGTCATCCGTAAATGAATAATCAAGTATTGTGGAGAGGTGAGTGCGGGCTTTATTTCGACGATAAAATATTTACCCCGCCGGAATATTTTACTGACCGACCTACCGGCCATTTCCTTGTTAAAAAAATGTTTATCCAAATCAGGCAGTAGTTTATCGTCAAAAATCTTTGCTTCTTCGATTTTTTGACCGATTAATACTTGCAAATCACAACAGATAGTTTCTACTTCCGGTAATTCAGGCATAGTTTTAGAGACAGCCTAAGAGCCTTAACTACAGCCTAAAAGCCTAAGAGTCTAAGAGGCATTAGTAAGGGAATTGCAACCTTTTGGATCTTTAAGCTTTTAGGCTCTTAGGCTAGTAGGCTTTTAGGCTGCCGTTACTCTCCAATATAAGTTTTTTTAACCAGTTCATTCTGCAGAAGGGCTGAACTTTTATCTTCCAGGACAATTTTTCCGACATCCAGAACATAACCGCGATGAGACATAAGCAGGGCAAGATTAGCGTTTTGTTCAACCAGCAGGATAGTCAATCCATCCTGATTTATTTTTTTAATCACCGAAAAAATTTTTTCAATTATAATTGGGGCTAAACCCATTGATGGTTCATCCAGCAATAGAATCTTGGGGTTTCCCATCAACCCTCGGCCAATCGCCAGCATTTGTTGTTCTCCGCCGCTTAAAGTTCCGCCCCTTTGCTGACCGCGTTCTCTTAACAGGGGAAACAATTCATAAATCTTGTTCAAGCCGGTTTTAATTGCTGTTTTGTCATTGCAGGTGAAACATCCTAGCATTAGATTTTCGATTACACTCAATCGGGCAAAAATTTTTCGACCTTCCGGTATACAGACTATTCCCTGATTGACAATTTTGTAAGCGGGTAAACCATTAATTTCTTTTCCCCGGAAATTAATTTTTCCGCAAGCCGGGCGAAGCAGACCGGAAATAGTTTTTAGTAAAGTAGTTTTTCCCGCCCCGTTTGCGCCAACCAAAGCAACAATCTCCCCTTCATTAACTGAAAGAGAGACATCTTTCAATACCTCTATTTTACCATAAAAAGTCCGTAAATTTTTTATCTGAAGCATAAATAAGTTAGGTAGGGAACGCATATATGCGTTCCCTACAACTTTAATCTTAAATTGGCAAATTTTTCCTGTTGCTTTTGTAGGGCAGGGCTTTAGCCCTGCGGTTTAAAGACGCAAGCCTAAAGGCTTGCCCTACATTAACTACAAAGTCAAAAACAAAATAACTTTACCGTCAACAACATTGAAATTCTTATGCTTTCAAGTTAAAAGCTGGGTGTTCCTAAATAGGCTTCGATGACTAAGGGGTTGTTTTGCACTTCTTTTGGTAATCCTTCGGCAATTTTCTCCCCATAATCCAAGACGATCACCTGATCAGAAATACCCATAACCAACCGCATATGGTGTTCAATAAGAATAATCGTTGTTGCCTTGTCTCTGATTTTCCGGATTAAATGCATCAAATCATCGGCTTCCCGGCTATTCATTCCGGCGCTGGGCTCGTCCAAAATCAATAACCGAGGTTGTGCAGCCAAGGCCCGGGCAATTTCCAGCCGCCGCTGATCTCCGTAGGGGAGATTTTTGGCCAGACAATTTGTTGATTTTCTCAGTCCAACAAAATTTAAGTAATATCCGGATTTTTTTAATATTTCCTTTTCTTCTTTAACAAATCCGGCAGTCCGGAAAATTGCGGAAAAAATTTCACTTTTCGTCCGGCAATGTAATCCGACCATAACATTTTCCAGGGCCGTCATATTCGTGAATAACCGGATATTTTGAAATGTTCTGGCTATTCCCAAGGAGGTAATTCGATGCGGCGGCAGGTTATGGATCGGTTGATCCCGAAAAAAAATTCCCCCCGAATCAAGTTTATAAACACCGGTGAGGACATTAAAGAAAGTAGTCTTGCCTGCGCCATTCGGACCGATGATGCTGACAATTTCCTTTTCTTCAACTTCCAGATTGATGTTGTCTAAAGCCTTCAATCCGCCAAATTTTTTAGTAGCGTTTCTGATTTGTAAAAGCATAGTCGGGTGTTTGTTGAAATTTTCCCCCTTTTTCAAAGGGGGATTAAGGGGGTTAAAAAACAGTATTCAAAACTCCCCTAACCCCTCTTTATCAAAGAGGGGGATTTTAGCTGTTCACTTTACATCAAACAATGATTGATCTTCGTCTGATTTGATTTTTTCGTTTTCCGGATGCAGTTCCAGCGAACGCCGCCGTGAGGGGATTAAACCTTGCGGCCGGAAGATGATCATCACCACAATCAAACTGCCAAAAACCAGCATCCGGTAAAGAATAAATTGCGAGCCAAGGAGATCTCGTAAAATCTCAGGGATACCGACAATTAAAACACAGCCTAAAAGCACACCGGCAACATTGCCCATTCCTCCCAATACCACCATCATTAACAAGAGCACCGATTCCCAAAATGTGAACGATTCCGGGGTGATAAATCCGATCCAATGGCTATAAATTGCGCCGGCGATACCGGCAAAAATTGAACCGACGACAAAAGACAAAAGCTTAAACAAAGAAACATTGATTCCCATTAACTCGGCGGCGATTTCATCCTCGCGAATTGCCGTCCAAGCCCGCCCGATTCGGGAATCATCCAAATGATAACTAACCACTATCGCCAGAATCACAAAAAGTAAAATTAAATAGTAGAAATGGATATCTTCAGTGAAAACAAAACCGAAAAGGTTAATCGCCGGCAATTTTTCTCCCACCCGGGGTAACCCTTTCGGCCCGTTAGTTAACGAATCCCAGTTGTTCAAAATAATTCGGGTAATTTCGCCAAATCCTAAAGTAACCACCGCCAAATAATCGCCTTTTAAACGTAAAGCTGACCAGCCAAGAAAAATCCGGAACAAAACAACAACGACGATAGCAACGGGCAAACTAATCCAAAACGGCACACCTTTAACACTGAGCAGTATGCTGGTATAGGATCCGAGAGCAAAGAAAGCCATAAATCCCAAATCCAAAAGACCGGTGAACCCGACCACAATATTCAACCCTAAAGCCAGAATGATATATATTCCTACCAGAGCAAAGATATGGACTAAATAAAAATTTGCCTGGAATTGCGCGATTAAAGGCAGAATAATCGCCGCCAGCAGTAACCCACTCCAGATTAGATGATATTTTTTTTTAATCATAACATCCCCTAGTTAAACTTTTTCTACCGTATGATTACCCAGAATTCCGCTGGGTTTAAAAATTAAGACTAAAATCAAAATGATGAAGGCAAAAACATCTTTATATTGGGAAGAGATGTATCCGCTGGCCAAAGCCTCGACAATACCCAGGATGAAACCGCCGAGCATCGCTCCGGTGATGCTGCCGATACCACCGATCACAGCGGCGGTAAAAGCTTTGATTCCCGGGATAAATCCCATATTGTATTTGATGCTTCCATAATACATCCCATTAAGCAGGCCGGCTGCTCCGCCTAAGCCGGCTCCAATAAAAAAAGTAAGCCCGATAATTAAGTTTGTGTTTACCCCCATCAATTCGGCCGTCTGTCGGTCTCCGGCGGTTGCCCGCATCGCCCGTCCTAACCGTGTTTTGTCAATATAAAAACGGAGCGTGAGCATTAATAATATGGAAATGGATAAAATAATTATTTGCAGGGCGGAAAGATTAATCGCCGGCCCAATTCTGATAAATTTATTTTCCAGGAAAGTTAGTTTCGGAAAAATTAATGATTGCGGACCAAAAACAACCATCGCCAAATTTTGCAGAACAATAGAAACGCCGATCGCGCTGATTAAGGGAGAAAGACGCGGGGCGCTGCGCAATGGCCGATAAGCAATTTTTTCCATCAGCACACCAAATACGCCGGTAATCAAAAAAGTGATGACAAAAATAAAAGCTAATCCCGAAAAATGCAGATCCTTCCCCCAAGCGGTACACTGTAAACCGATGACTGTGAAAGCGCCGGCATAAGCCCCGGTCATAAAAATTTCGCTATGGGCAAAATTAATCATCAGCAGTATCCCATAAACCATCGTATAACCTAAAGCAATCAAAGCGTAAATACTGCCCAGCACTAACCCGTTAATTAATTGTTGAATAAATAATTCCATATAAAAGGGGGAACACGGATAACATCACTATCACATTTTCATGGCCTGTTCTTCTTCCCTGATTTCTTCCTTTTTAATTTTTATCGAAGGAAATTTATCGCCGAGAAAATGGGACAGCGAGACGTAATAATGAATTTTTGATTTTTTCTTTCTTTCCCATTCTTGCATCAGGCATACGGAAAAAGCCGCTTCGGTTAACGGAGAGAGATAATCTTTATCGCCGGTAATAAAATACAAATCTTTTTTCATCGGGATATTTTCCAAAAGGGATTCCCAATTGATCGCATCGCCGTTGGAGTTGGCTTTGCCGGGCGGGTTGCCCAGCTCCCTTCTTTTTTTAGCCTTGCTAAATACGGTCTCGGAGATTTGGATGATTTCCCCGGCTCCGAATAATTTTTCTATTAACCGGTCGGCATGCAAGGCTTTTTTCTTGATCTGTTCGGGAAATTTAGTGACCAGCTGCACTCTTAACCGCTCGATATTTTCTAAAAGCTTCTGAATTTCCCTGATTTCCTGAATGTCCGGGCGAACGATGGGATTAAGCAGTTTCGGTTCAAACACTTTTATCGTTTCCAGTGTTTGTTTAAGTTTCTTTTCTCTGTTGCGGTAAAATTCATCCACAACCTGCTGAGTGACAAATAAATTAATTTTCTTTTTATTAATCAGGGGCACCAACTCCCCGATTTTACTTAAGTGATGACGATTCAAATCAAAAAAATTCAGATAAATGTTAGTGTCCACAAAAAGATAAATCATTTAACTCCCCCGCTCCAAAGATTTTTGCTTATTTTTCTTCAATGCCTATAATTTGTTAACCATTATTCAGACTTAATAATTCCTTTATTTTGGGGATCATTTCTTCGGTTTTCAACTCGCCTTTTTTTATGCACATTTTTAAGCGGTGAAAACCGGCCCAGTGATAATTTTTAACATTTGGGCTGATTACCACATTTGCTCCTTTCAATGAATGCTTAGCCAGAAAAAAATTCGTTAGAAAATCTGAGCGTTCCTTCACTGCTAATCCGTTATTCAATTGCACTGAATTTTTCAAGCGGGGCTGTACTTCAACGGCGATAATGAAATCCGCCCCCAGCTTTCTGGCGGCTTCTACCGGTATGGAATCGATTGTTCCACCATCGACAAGTAGTTGATGATTATCTCCATTAATCGGTGTCATGATGCCTGGGATGGAAGAAGAGGCCTGAATTGCTTTGTAGATTGAACCTTTGCTGATCATAACTTCTTGTCCCTGGACCAGATCCATCGCTGTGGCCGCGAAAGGAATTTTTGTTTTTTCCATTGGCAGATCGGGCAATAAAATCGGCCATAGTTTAGCCACCTTTTCGACCGTGACCAAACCCATTTTGCGCGCTTTCATATAATGGAGCAGCATCTCCCGCAGTAAGGCCTTCGTTCGGGAATAAAAATTATTCTGATCGAATTTATGTTCATTTTCAAAAAAATCGAAATGCAAATCGATAAATTCCGGAGTATGTTCAAGCAGGCACAATTTTTCCTCGACCTGATTTATGTCCAAACTAATCGCGTACATGCCGCCAATCAGCGCGCCGATCGATGTTCCGGTAATGACATCAATCGGGATATTAGCTTTGAGCAGTGTCTTAATCACCCCGACATGGGCCAGACCTCTCGCCCCGCCGCCGCCCAAAGCCAGACCAACCTTGAATTTAGTCATCAATAGCAGTCCTCCTATATCCGATCCGGGAAATCAGAGAAAATTCCATCTACTCCCATCGATTTCAGATTTTCGATTTCTTCTTTTTCATTTGCCGTATAGACCAATAATTTAAGTCCTCTTTTATGCGCATCGTCCACCAGATTCTGATTAATAAACTTTATGGAGACATTCAGCGAATAAGCATTTAACTTAGCGGCGCATTCCGCGTAACCCAGGGGTATGCCGGCAATCAACGCTCCCAGGTTGATTTTATTTGAGTATTTTTGAAATTCCAGCAGTTCATAATGATTGAAAAAAGAAACAAGAAAATCATCCCATTTCCATCCTTTTTCTTTTACGTAATGTTCCAACACACTGTAAATTTTCTTTGCCGCTCCTTCGCATTTGATTTCGATATTTACTTTTGTCCGTCTGTTAATACAATCCAACACTTCTTCTAATGTCGGAATCTTCTGTCCTTTAATTAAATCATATTTCTTTAATTCAAGAAGAGTTTTATCGGCAATATAGCCGGAACCGGCAATCCTGTTATTGTGAAAGACAATAACTTCGCCGCTCTTGCATAATTGGGCATCAATTTCGATCATATCCACCTTGAGTTCAATAGCCTTTTCCACGCTGATGATTGTATTCTCCGGCTCGTATCCGGCCGCGCCCCGGTGACCGATTTTTAAGACCATTTTATGCTCCTATTATTCTGACTTCTGAATTCTATATTCCAGCTTCCAACATCCCTTTAACTTCCTCAGCAATCGCCAGCGAAGAAGTCAAACCTGGGGAGTCAATCCCGATCAGGTTAATAAATCCGGGGAAACCGGCCTCCGTTTCATCGTTAATCACAAAATCACGGAAAGTTTCGCCGGCGCCTTGCAGTTTTGCTCTAATTCCGGACATATCAGGCGCCAAATCCTCCAACTCAATAAACGGCAGCATCGGTTTAGCTTGATGATAAAAAGCTTCTTTCTTTGTTTCATCAACGGTATAGTCAATTTTATTTACATATTCGGCGTCAGGGCCAAGTTTTAAACCGCCGGCTAAATCGATAACCGTATGCATTCCTAAACTTACGCTCTCTTTCGCCGGGGTCGGATAAATCAAATGGGAAAGAAATCGCGCCTTATTATTATCTACTCGAAAATAGTCTCCTTTGCAATACTTCAATGTATAAGCCGGATTTTTTATCCCAACCATACGGGCAACTTTTTCCGATCCGAGACCAGCCGCATTGATAAAAATTTCGCTAACAAAACTAAAAATATTGCCCTTTGGGTCCCGGGCCTTAACTTTATACCCGTCTTGTTGTTTTTCCACCCCGGCCAATTCATGGGCATAGGCAAAAGTCACTTGTCGTCTTTTTGACTCGGCTTCCAAAGATTTCATCAAACTATGCGAATCAAAAATCCCGCTGGACGGTGAATGGATAGCCGCAATCGCCCGAATATAAGGCTCCATCTTTTTTATTTGTTCCTGAGGTAAAATCTTTAAATCGTTGACCCCGTTTTCCAAACCGTTTTTATAAAGTTCCTCTAACCGCCCGATCTCATTTTGTTCATTCGTGACAATCAGCTTGCCCAGCCTTTTATGCGCAATATTATGTTCCTGGCAATAAGCATAAATTAATTCTTTCCCTTTTACGCACAGCCGCGCTTTGAGCGAATTTTTGGGATAATATATGCCGGCATGGATAACTTCGCTATTCCGTGAACTGCCTTCCTGACCAAAAGAAGGATATTTCTCCATGACAATAATCTCCGTAAAAAATCTGGAAAGCTCCGCCGCACACGCCAACCCGACAATTCCCGCCCCGACAATAGTTACTTTCACTTTTTCCATTTTGTTTACTCTAGCGACATGAATTCACCGTTTTTGATTTTATAAATGGAGACGGTTTTATTGTTGGTGTCGCCTTTTTCGTCAAAGGAGGATGTGCCGATGATTCCTTGATATTGAATTTTAGCGATATAATCAATTATTTTAGCTTTATCGGCGCCGACACTTCTTAGGGCTTCAATAATCATTTTGGTGGTGTCATAAGTAGCGGCGTCATAAGGTTGAATTTTGGCCTGTGGGTAACTGCTGGTATATTTACTGATGAACTCTTTGGCCTGGGGTAATTTATCCGGTGATAAGCCGATCATGGTAATAATATCACCTTCGGTAGCATCGCCGCCGATGTCTACATATTCCGGACTTTTCAGAGCATCGCCGCCAATTAGCGGAACTTTCAAACCCAAACCTTTGGCTTGGCGGGAAATTAACCCCCCTTCCCCATAAACACCGCCAAAGAAGATGGCCTGCGGTGATAAACTTTTCAGGCGGGTAAGTAAAGCGTTAAAATCTTTGTCACCAATATTAATACCGTCAAAACTTAAAACTTTCCCCCCATCAGTTTGAAACTGTTTGGAAAACTCTTCCGCCAAACCCTGACCATAAGGGGTTTTATCGTGAATGATTACTACTTTCTTTAAGTCTAATTTGCGGTAAGTGAAATCTGCGGCAAAACTTCCCTGGATTTCATCGGTAGTACAGGTGCGAAAAACATTTTTAAACCCTTGCTGGGTAAGTTTGGGATTGGTGGAAGCTGGCGAAATCATTACCAGATTATATCGGTTGTAGATTGAAGAAGCCGGAATAGAACACCCGCTGTTTAAATGACCGACCACGCCCACAATCCGGCGGTCGGAAATAATCTGGTTAGCGATATTCACCGCCTCTTTAGGATCTGCCCGGTCATCGAATGCGGCCAACTCGATTTTGATGTCACAGAATGGGTTATGCTCGCTTTCTGTATAGATAATGTCTTGCTCTTCATCTACCGCCATCTGCGCGGCATTCTTCATCCCCTGTCCCATCGCCGCCAAATCACCGGTAATCGGAGCGACTAAAGCAATTTTGGCTACATTTACACCCGTTTTACTCTGGCAACTGAAAAACAAAAAAGAACTTAAAACCGCAAAAAAAACTTTTTTCATTTATTCCTTCCTCCTCTAATTTTAAGAATTCTTTTAAGGTTGGGTACATCACTGATTAAATGTGAAATAAGACCTAATGCAACCGGCAGATAAAATGCCGGCCAATAAATATATGTTAACAAAATTATTGCGATTGAGAGAAAAGGATGAGTCCATAAACCAGTTTTCCAAATACCAGTTTCCATTAGTGTATCCATAAATAAATCAAATTGACGATAGATGGTCAGCGGATTAGTAAACTTTTTTAGCCGGCTTTCCTGCCTTGATTTTAAAAGAACGGAAATGTAAACATCTAAATCGAGCGCTGAAGATGCAAAACCACCAACCAAAGCAAGTTGAATAACCTGACTAATGGTTTTGTGATCTAACAAACCAACTGGCGCTATTACTAATCCGGCAATTAGAAAATGATTGTGTGGCAACATAGATCAGTTGTCAATAATGTAGGGAACGGTCGCGACCGTTCCCTACAACCGATATACAGAGATAAGTAAGTTAAGATTTTAAGAACGTCCTTGAAACGTCCCTGAAAGCTCACCCCGCCCTATTCTTTTATAAATCTTTCTTTTGTTAGAAAATCTTTAGCTCTAATAATTTGTATATTTTTATAATCGCCTATATCGAGAAGATGACTATCTCCAGAAATAATATAATCAGCATTTCCATCAAATGCGCATTCAATGAAGATATTGTCCGTGGGATCTTGCTTTATAACATTAATCTTACTTTTTACTTCAACAAAAACGGTATATCTTCTTAGATTATTAACTATTGGAATAATTTCGGCAGGAAGCAAGCCAAATTTAACATAGGATAAAACCCTGATAAATTCCGCTTCTATTTGCAAACTAGTAAGTAACATTATCTTCTCTTCTTTTACCAGGTTAATAATAGCTCTCGGATGCCCTCCCCAGAAAAAAGCCGAAATAGTAATATTTGTATCAAGAATTATGCGTTTCACTTAACGCCTCTGGATTCATGGATAATTTTTTGTATATCATCCTCTTTAATCGCCGAAAATCCTCTCTCCTTCGCCAATGCTTCTGCGTAAGAATAAACTTCTGTTTCTCCAAAAGGCACCAGAATTACTTCAAAAACTTTTCCTAATTCTTTTGCCACATCTTCCGGCAATGAAAGATGTCCATCTGCTAAAACTTTACTGATAAATTTTTTAGCTTCCATGAATTTTCACACTCCTTATTTAGGATGAATACAACCTTTAAAATTTTATTTCCAATGCATAATTATTTCCTTAGCGATAAATGGTAGCAATAGAAGCAAGCAATGCACTTCACGCAATATTGATAGATATAAATATTCGTTTACCAATCCCAGATTTTTGAAGGTTAATTTTTTTGGCCACCAGCGCGGAACTTGATTCATAAAGTTCTGATAGGTGTTTTTAAATTTTTCCAAAAGTACTGCTTCTTCAGAACGGACAGTGAACTTATAAACAACTGCGCAAAAAAGTATGGTGATTGGCACCATCCAAAGCACTCCAGAGATGACCGTTGCGCCGACACAAAGAAGCGTGTTGCCAATATAAATTGGGTTTCTGATAATCGTGTAAGGGCCGGTAGTCGTTAAATCCCGATCCATCTTTAACCGGTAATGCAGATGTTGTTGCGCCCAAAGGCGGACAAAAAATCCCAGTAAAAAGATAAATAATCCGGGACCCCAGGTTAAGAAGACGGATTCCGTTTTCCAAATATTGAAAAACAAAACAAAAATGATCGGCGGGGTAACCAACTCCCCTCGATACTTGAAGAACCAACGATTAACCGCCATTTACAATTTCCTCCTTTATTAGATTTAGGTAATTTTCAAGAAAATTAGTTCTCGCTACATTCAGAGTTTTACACATCTGCTGGGCATTTTTTCTCCCTTTCCAAATCCCCCTCAGTCCCCCTTTATAAAACTTAACCTTACCCACATCTTTTAAAATGTGGATAGGGTTTTGATTTAAGATGGGATGTGATTTTGTGAATTTAATTCTTAGCGTGTTTGCCGACCATTATTATTATACATTGTCTCAGACATAAATACAATATTTTAGAGAGCTATTTTTTTAGGCGATATTTCAATGCTGGTGAATTTGGAAAGAGTTGATACAGTTTATATTACTCGAAGAAACGGGGGGATAAGAAGACAAGTATAACGTCAAGACGATTCTGGTCCAAAGACGGTCCAAGAAAGACTGATAAAATAAAGAGCGCTAAGCCCTTTCCATAAAGACTTGGTTCCCGGGAATCCATCGGATTTTCGATTAAGAAAGCCGCCGAGTTGAGCGATCATGGTGATCGCTTGTTTCAGGGTGGGAGGTTTTTTAGGAGGGGATTTAGTTTTATTAACGAAACAATAAAGAGATTTCCATTCATAGTCCTGGAATATAGCGGTACAAGGAATATCCGGTAAAGTTCTGCCGATCATCGTAAGGAACAAGATTCTATAAGCGACAATCGAATAAAGAGCAAGACAGGATTTTAAAGCTTCGACGGATTTAAGTTGTCGTTTTTCGATTTTGCAGCCATCTTTAAGAGTTTTAAAGAATAGTTCAATAGAGAAACGGACAGAATAATATTTAATACAGAGGAGAGCATCATCGAAGGATTTAACTGACAAAGTAGTTAGTAACATCCATGAGACAGGTTCTTCATTTGCCGGAGTGTTGACTTCGTTGGCATAAACTGCGCACAAATTAATAGTTTGATCATTTTTTTTAGATTTAGTTGGTTTAAGAGATACATTAGAGAACCGCACTTCGATTACAGCGTTACGACTGGGTTTACCATTTTTTCTTGGTACAATTAGCTGGAAAGTACCGGCAAGATTTTGAGTTTCAAGGCAGGACCAAAGATAAATCAGCGGGTGCTCAAGCCTACGGTCACAAGAGGCTCTGATCAACAAGTCAGGATTAGTATCAGAGGATAAAGCCAATTGAAAAAGATCAGCGATATCCGCTTCGCGATCGCCGATACTGATAAACGTGGTATCAGGCATTTTATTCTGAAGAACTTTTAGAGCGATATAAGAGTTAAACCATTTTTGACTTTCTTTCTGGTCAATGGGTTTGGCTGGGTGATTTTTTTTATTAACCTTATCGATTGGTCTTGTCCATACCTGCTGATGGATAATACCCAGAGGCACTTTGTCAGGAGTAAAAGCTATCGTTGGATGAACGAGCATACCCATAAGGGTTTGATCTTCTTTTCCGATAGGGCCTAACCCTTTGACAGAAGGATGGCTTGTATAATTAAGAATCGTTGTATCTTGAACGGCAAGCACAATTTTTTGATTTTGAAGTCTGGCTGATGTGGAAAGTTGGTGAGGTTCAAGGATAGCATCCGGAGAAACGTTTTCATTGTTGAGGAACCGATAAGTGGCTTTAGTATCTTTCCAAGTTATAGCGGCTTTAGGTATGGACTCATTAGGAGCATTTAAAAATGATTTTAGAATAGAAGAGAATCTGAGGTTAAGCCGCAAATCCTGAAAATTAGCGGAATTAAATTCAGTTTCAACCCAGTGGCCGGTTTCTGCAGAGTAGTCAGGTTCGGGCAAATTATTATTGCTGGAAATTATATCGTACATAGTATTTTTCTAAAATCACGGTTTAGAGGATAAAGCCAAATACATTTTACAGGCAGAGGGTGTAAATGATGAAAATCTTTTTTACCTCGACCTGTAGTTTGGCCTGCGGAGATCCAGTTTGCGGCGCGATAACAAGTTCCCTGAAATCTATCTTTTTCGACAAAGGTTTCCAATAGAACTGGTTTATAAGAATATTTATGGATCCAATCAAGCGGCAATTGTTTTGCCGAGATAGATAAGATCTTTGAAGCGAGGTGTGGAATTTTAATCCAAGGAAAAATCAGGAATCTGGAATTATTAGCAATGAGATACAAATTTTTTTGCCGCTGGTTATTATTCCAACCGATCCAGTTATCACGTGGAGCGATTTTCCAGGCGGCAGCAGAAAAACTAATTGCTGCTAAAAGTCCGTCGGAACAGGAAATGAAATAGCGCAGCTGAGCGCCGGATAAAGGTTTGTATCCAAGGTAATGATACCGTTCAATAAGTTGATTCCAGAGTTGAGAATCTTTTTTGGATTGCACGAGATTTAATTTTAGATTAGAGATATCACAGATATTTTTATTTATTAGCGGTTGTGGTTCAGAGATAGACGTTATCTTGAGTTTACGACAAAGGTAGTGTTGTTTTTTAGGTGGTGGCAGTTGGATAAAGTTGGCTCTATGCAATTTTAGCAAAGCAACACGGCAGGACATTTCCTTTAAGTGGCCGTTGGGTGAAGCCCAACCAAATTCCCGGCAAAGAACTCGGGAAAGTTTGGTCCTGTTTATAGTTGGATTGTTTTGTATTATAATGTTTATGCGATTTAAACTGTGTTGGCTAAAATCTTTGCCACAGACAGTTAACGGAATTTGTTTTCCCATAATATAAATAAGATAGCAAATTCAATCAAATGTGTCCAGCAAAAAATAAAAAAAGATGTGGGTAAGGTTAAGTTTGATAAAGGGGGATTAAGGGGGTTAGGTTCTGTTTTTCAAACTCCCCTAACCCCTCTTTAGCAAAGAGGGGAATTATAAAAGCATGGAAATTTCCGCTAAACAATCCAATAATTTTATCTTAAACGGGATAATTCTGCTGCTTTTTATCTCGCCCCTGCCCTTCGGTTCGGTAAATATTTTGCCTTTGTCAATTTTAGAATTAGCCATTTTTTCTTTATTTTTTTATTGGGCGGTTAAACAAATAGCCGGGAATCAGCCGCTAGCAATGGCCAACCCTTTGTATTTTTTGATTGGCGGGTTTTTGTTGTTCGGTTTGGCGCAGTGGAGATTTTGGTCGGTTTATCCCGACGCTGTCAAACAGGAATTGCTCAAGATTCTAGCCTACGCGTTGGTTTTTTTTCTGGCCGCTGCTAATTTCAAAACAAAAGAACAAGTCAACAAATTATGTGTTTCGATCATCTTGCTTGGTTTTTTGCTTTCTCTTTTCGGGATCATTCAGCAGTTGAGCGGCAGCGAGAGCATGTTTTGGTTTAAAGAATTGGCTTCGCGGCCGGATAAAGGTTTTTTTGCTTCCTTTGTTAATCATAACCATTTTGCCGGTTATCTGGGGATGGTTATCCCGTTGTCTTTCGGCTGCATTTATGCGCTGGGCCGGCAGAATTTGGAAAAAAAAATTCTTCTTAGTTTCTTCGTGGTAATTATGCTGGCGGCGGCTTTTCTTTCTCTTTCCCGCGGAGGAATATTTTCCCTGCTGTTTTCTCTGGTCTTTTTTTTCCCGGTTATTTTCCGGCTGCAAGGTGTAAAAAAAACCTGGATAATATTTTTTATTGTTTTTGTGGCGGGATTTCTCTATCTTTGCTGGATCGGGATCGGCCCGGTGATCGATAAACTGCAGTCCCTCTCCGGGATAAAGGATACATTTTCTTATGCCGCCCGCTTAAGTGTTTGGCAGGATACAGTCCAGTTGGCGAAAGATCATTTTTTAGGCGGCGCGGGTTTAGGAACGTACGGTTACATTTTCCCCCGCTATAAAACCCTCACCGAACAACTGGTTTTCACCCATGCCCATAATGAGTATTTACAGCTTTGGGCCGAAGCAGGAATCGCCGGCTTGGCCGTCGTTTTAGCCGGCCTAGTCTATTGGTTTTTAAAAATCTTCTTTTTCATTTTTAAATCCGGCGACCGGTATCGATCGGTTATCGCCTGCGGCTGTTTTGCGGGAACAGCGGCGATACTGCTCCAGTCGTTCGTGGATTTTAGTTTGCGGATACCGGCCAACGGTTTTTTGTTCAGTGTGATTGCCGGGTTGGGGTTTGGTATTCAGGATAATATTCCCCGCGGATTAATTCTTTCCGGCTGGAAGAAGATAGCCGGCCTAATTGGTTTGACGGCGATATTTTTAATGCTCAGCGGATCGGTGACGAAGACTGTTTTTGCGGAATATTGGGCTAAACAATCCTTATCTGCCCAGGCGGCTACCGGCCGGAAAATTATTTTTCTGCGCCGGGCAACAAAGCTAGCGGCGGATAAAGCGGAATACTGGGCGCGGTTAGCCGGTTTGGAAAAACAGTTAGATAAACGGCAAGCTTTGAATCTCTTTAATCGGGCGATAAAGCTTAATCCAAACAATAGTTTTTATTATCGGCAAGCTGCCCTGCTTTCCGGAGCTTTGGGCAAAGATCGTCAGATGGGAGAAGCTTTACAGCAGGCTCTCTATTGCGAGCCGAGCAACCCTTACACTCACTATTTGCTCGGCCGGTATTATTTTTTTCAAGCCGCTAAAACCGGCAACGGTCTGCAGCGGGGATATTTTGTCCGACAAGGGGAGAAATTTTGCCGGCAGGCGATCGAGTTTAAGCCGGCTTTTGCCGATAAATGTTTACAAGATTATTTTAAATTAACCAGAGATTACCGGCAATTGAAAAAAATTTTTCCCTCCCAGGACAACCGGGTTTCTTTTTTAGCAGTCTTTTTGCAGGACAACAAGGCCTGGGAGGAAAATAAAAAAGCCTTTCAGCAGGATTTGCTTTTGGCGAAGGATAAAACACCCTATTTGCTGGCGATTGCCCAGTATTATTATCGAAAAAAAGATTACGCTCAGGCCATTTCTTTGATGCAGGGGTTTGTCCGGACCTATCCGCAAAATGCGGAACTGCATTTTACTTTGGCGGATTGGCTTTTCTACTGGAAAAAAGAAAAATCATTAGCGATGCAAGAAGCGGAGCGGGCGTTAAAATTGGACCCCAACAATAATTATTACCGCTATTGGTACGCAAAATGGCTTTACTATCAAGGTATGTATCAAAAATCATTGCAGGAATGCCAAACGATTTTAACAAAAAATCCCAGCGACCGGCTGACCAAAGAATTAGTTGCTTTATTGTCCATAAAAAAGTAAAGTAAAGCAGGACTTCTATATATTCCGCTTATGATGGTGATGTTATGTGTGTTCCCCCTTTTGAAAGGGGGATTAAGGGGGATTTAAAAATATTGATCAAATCTCCCCTACCCCTCTTTTTAAAGAGGGGGATAAAAAGAGGGTAATTTTAAAAGTCAGCGCCGTAGGCGCCTAACTTGAAGCTAAGGAATTTCAATATTTGTTTTGTGCATTTTTCCCCTTTAACGGATCTTCCCTATTAAGTTGATAAATATTTTCTGCGAATCATATTGAAATTATAGGCTGTTTTCGCTCAGTAGCGAGTTTTTTCTTAGTGTCTACATTTACCCCTTTAAAGGCTAAAACATCGGGCAAGGTAACATC
>JBDRON010000079.1:0-28103 GCA_043810025.1 Elusimicrobiota bacterium | reverse complement strand
TTAGAACGGATCTTCCTAGACAGGATCTGGACAAAATTGATTTTATCGACGATAAAACCGTCAAAAAGGCGATGTAAAATGTAGTCACGAAAAAATAATAAAAAATATCTTGACATATATCGGTGATATATGTTACATTTGTAATCACGATGCACTTAGATATAGCGGCCAAAAAACAAAACGGAAAAACGTATGTCAGGTATTTGCTTCGTGAGTCGTATCGGGAAAACGGTAAAGTCAAGAAAAGAACTATTGCTAATATTTCGCCGTGTAATGAAAAAGAGATACAGGCAATAAAATTGGCGTTAGAGCATAAAGACAATCTGGCGGCGTTGGAATCTATTGAGGGTAAACTTGAATGCAAACAGGGATTGTCCGTCGGGGCAATAGTGTTGTTGAAATCAGTTGCTGAGCGGCTGGGAATTAGCCGATCATTGGGGAGTGGGCGGGAAGGTAAGTTAGCATTATGGCAGGTGATGTCTCGGATAATTGAGCAGGGGTCGCGACTGAGTGCGGTTCGATTGGCTAGGAGGCATGCGATCTGCGATTTGATTGATCTGGAGTATTTCAACGAAGATGATTTGTATAAAAATTTGGATTGGTTAAGCGAACAGCAGAGAGTTATCGAGAAGAAATTATTTAACTATCGTTTTCAAGGCAAGGTTAAGCCTAATTTGTATTTATACGACGTAACCAGTAGTTATTTTGAGGGAGTAAACAATGAATTAGCGGAATGGGGTTACAATCGTGATCGGAAACGGGGGAAGATGCAAATAGTGATTGGGCTATTGACTGACGAGGAAGGAATTCCTGTTAGCGTTGAAGTTTTCAAAGGGAATAGCAATGATCTTAGAACATTTACCAATCAGGTAAAAAAAGTTGCTGACGATTTTAAGATAGAAGAAGTGACGATGGTAGGCGATCGGGGGATGATTAAGACTAAACAAATCAAGGATTTGCATGAGCATAATTTTCATTACATTACGGCATTAACGAAACCACAAATAGAAACATTAATCAGCAGTAAAATAATTGATCTGGAATTATTTGACGAAGATATTTGCGAGGTAGAAAATGCAGGGATTAGATATATATTGCGTCGGAATCCTGTTCGTGTAAGTGAAATAGAAAATAATCGGCAAAGCAAAATTAAGAAGATAAAAACCAATATAGATTGGCAGAATAAATATTTAAATGAACATAAGCGGGCCAAGTCGTCAGTTGCTGAAGGAAAGATTAAAAAATTGATTAAAAAATTAAGGCTCACTGATTTTACAAGTGTGGAGATTGAGGGGAAAAAATTGTTGCTCAAAATTGACGATAATAAAAAGGCCGACACTACCTTATTAGATGGTTGTTATGTGATTAAAACTGATTTGACTAAAGGGCAAGTGTCTGACGAAGTAGTGCATCAGAGATATAAAGATTTGGCGATGGTGGAGTTGGGGTTTCGGACGATGAAAACTGGTTTATTGGAAACCAGACCAATTTATGTGCAAAAAGAAAAAAGGACCAGAGGCCACGTTTTTGTAGTAATGCTGGCTTACTGCCTAATTCAGGAATTGAAAAAAATTTGGAGAGATATGGATATCACAGTTGAAGAGGGCGTTAATGAACTTACTGCCATCTGTAGCGTAGAAATAAATATCAAAGGTGCCAGATATCAAAAGATACTTAAACCGGCGGTTTTAGGTAGAAACTTATTAAAGCTTGCCGATGTTACCTTGCCCGATGTTTTAGCCTTTAAAGGGGTAAATGTAGACACTAAGAAAAAACTCGCTACTGAGCGAAAACAGCCTATAATTTCAATATGATTCGCAGAAAATATTTATCAACTTAATAGGGAAGATCCGTGATAATCATCACAATATACTGGAAAATGTCAATGTGACAGGTACCATATTTGACCATGGCTTAATTGATTTTCATACAAACAACAGTAATTTTACTGTTCGGAATGTATCATTTGTCGGCACAATGGAAGCAGGTGAAGGAATTTATTTTCAAGGTACTCGAACGATTACCTGCTATCAGATAAAAAGAGATAGTGCAAGTTATCGTAACAGGTTAGCTTCCAGTAGTGCAACAACTCCCTCCCCCACGAGCAGGCTGGGTCACAATTCCTGTTTGGGTAGCCGCAGGCTTTATAGCCTGCGCATCACGCTCGACAATAAACGCAGGCTAAAGCCTGCGGCTACCACGCAAAATGGCTATTGTGACCCAGCCTCGAGGGGAGAGGGGAAAAGACTTTGAATTACTTCTGAGGGCTAACCTGTTACAAGTTATCATGTAGTTAAATCAAACGCCAACAAAGGTATCAAATTTTTCAACTCTGAATGGTCAACAAAAAACTTTTCGAATGGGTGAAAGATAATTTTATCAAGTTCTTCTCTGTTTTATCCTCGTAAATCCAGCCAAAAAATCTTAACATAAAATTAACATAATCTTAACACGATCTTAACAACCAAATGCTATTATATGATTGAGTTGTTAATCAATTAAAAAAAGCAGCGATATTTTTCGAATAACATATTATAGTATTATGAATAATAAACCAATGACCGGTAAAAAACTTTTTTCTTTAATTCTGGCGAATATCCTTTTGCTGAACATTTTTGCCGGCCCGCTTTATTCCCTGCGCGTCCCTTCCGGGATCGATAGTGGTAACATACAAACCGATTCGAAATTAAAAGCAATATTTGCAGAGATGGATAAATTGTTGGATACTGATTTTAAGATCGGAGCGATTAGCAAAAATATTGATGCTGTTTTATTACAAGCGCTGAAAAAACAGTTGGAAAGAATTGCCCGGGCAGAAAACGAAAGCCTGAGGATTGATTCTTCCCTATATCAGGCGGGTGATTTTAATGTCCGGGTCTTCATCAGGGAAAGCAAAGAGAATCACCTTGCTGAATTCTGGCTGGCTAACGGAATCAATATTAATGTCCCTTCAACAGTGTTGGACGAAAAACTCGCCGGTGTTTTTAATAAATTTATTTGCCGTCCTGACCTCCCGCAGCTTTTTGAACGGGGAGAAGCGCTTTTAGCCGGACCGGAGAGGGAAGCGGATGAGCCAACTAGAATTGACAACAAATTGTTCATGCGCGAAAAGTTTCCGGGCGCCTTGGTGAAGAGTCTGATCCCCCAATGCGAAGATGATTTGCTTAATCTATTGAGTAGAATTTTGGAAGTTTTGCCGGTTCCTGCAGAGGAAGAAGCGTTTAAAGTAGTAAAAGACAAATATATTGATTTAACGGATAAAATGTGTAAACGCCTCACCTTTGCCAAAACAATAATTAGCAATTGTTATACGGGACGGCCGGAAAGAGATTTGCTGAAAAATGTCTATTTTGACACATTCAACAGTTTAATCGGCGATAACGAGTTGGTCAGGGAAGATGATTATTATAATATGTTTACTAAACTGCTTGGTTTGGTTCCTCTACGGTATGATTTGTCTAAACGGACACTGTTTTTCGATAGATTGGAAAAGAAGGAGAAAGCCGGTGATTCGGAACTGGAAGATTTTATGGATCAGGTTTTTATCGAACTTGCCGAAACCCGGAAGGAAGCCGGGAAAAAAGGCAAAGGCAATCTAAAGGACTGGTTTGAAGAATATCTGGAAAAGCAAATTAATGGCTGTACGGAATTGTTGATCGCGGTGCAAAAAGAAAAGATCACCGAAATTTTTACCCGGCGGATAAAAGGCTTGAACGGAGGGGAAACAGAAAAAATATTCGACACTTTGCTCCATCACGAAGGTCTGACGGAATTTTACCGAAAAATGTTTTTTAAAATCAATGAATTTGAGCAAATTCGTGTTTCAAAGCTGAAACTGGAAATAACAAATGTAGAATATGAAAATGAAGTACGGAAGCTGCGGAAGGAGATCAACAAATTGATTGAGGAGAAAGAGTTTCGGTATGCCGTTGAAGATATGGTGGAAAGAATAGAAGATTTAGGTTCAATGGAAAATACTAATAAAGAAGAACAAGAAAAGCTTATTGCCCAAGTCGCCCGAGCGCTTATTTTGATGCCGTTACCGGAAAGTCTTCGCCAATTTGGAGACAGGATTGAAGAGGCTTTTAGAAAGCAATCCCAAGTTAAAACTGTAAGACAAAAAAAACAATTTTTTAGCGCAGCGCCAAAAATCGATGATCGGCCTTACAAGGAGATAAAGGACATTGCGGAAAAAATAAACAAGTTGGTCTTAGAGGGTCAAATCAATTATCGCCTGGCGGCGGAGGCTAAAAAAGAAGCGCTGAAAATAAAACAGCTTACCGGCTATCCAAGCCGACTTAAGGATGATCATCAAAAGCCGCTTTATGAGAGAAAAACGATACCCAGACGATCCGAGGGGTTAAAGGTTTTACTTAGCGATCTTTTTACCAACGAGGAGAGAGAAGCGGTTGGTTTAAATCTGCCGGTAACTTCGATTAAAAAGACAAGAGACAATCTTTCAGAAAATTACAAATTTTTTTATCTCGGCGAAGACAGGAAGTTAATTGACGAATTGATTAATGTCGAATATTTTAACGAGTTTGAAAGCTCGTCGATTGCTGTAGAGGAGATTATTTCAGAAAAAGAATATTATGAAAGATTTGTGCAATTTACCAAGCTGGCTCAGCTCAATTACGGAGAAAAAATAATCGAAAATATATTTTTCATTATGGGGAAAAAAGATGCGGAAACGCTGCTGAATGATTATCTCCGAAAACAGTCTAAAACCACACTACTGGAACAGAATATAAGAAATCTTGGCTTTTTTGGACGATTTACGGAAAAGGATATCACCGCTTTATCCGATCTGTTGAATTCCGGAGCTTTTATTAATTTAAATAAAGAATTGTTTTTTATAGAAAATGAGTATGTGGTAAACCAACTGCTTTTAAAGGGAGGCAGATTAACGCAGATAGAATTTGAACAGGAAAACAGGCAACTTAAAAAAGAAATTGATAAACTGCCGGAAAATGAACAATATAGACTGGGAAAAATTAGTTTTGAACAAAAAATTTCCAAAGAATTGTACGAGAGTCTTGTCGGGCAGTTGACAGCGGCCGGACAATTAGTTGATCGACAGGATTTTGCGAAAGCTATTGAGGTGATGAGGGGAGAAATAGCAGAGGAGTTAAGTCCAAAATTAAGCGAAAGTCAACAGACCAGTCTGCTCTCGCAACTGGTTGAAATAGCCGAAATCAACTCCGAACAATTTGCGCAAATTGTTGAAAAGATAACTGCTGAAATAAAGAAGATCGGAACTGCCCAAGCGGAATATGATGATATTATCAAAGATTTAACCGGGTTGGTCAAATTAACCGATGGCGGGGAAATAGTAAAAAGTCTCGGTAAAATCAGTGAGAAAATAAAAAAGGAAATCGGGCCGAAGCTAAGCCCAAAAGATTATCGAGTTGTAAAGAACAAACTTAATTCGCTGATCGTTTATTATCAAAGCCAACCGGCAAGTTTGGAAGCGGCAAGTCTTAAATCGCGTATTGAGGCGATATTAGAGAGATTGAATGAATTCAATTTGTACTCTTCGGTAATTGCTCCGGAGAAATACGGTGAACTGAAGAAACAATTAACCGCTCTAATCGGTATGAGCGGGGCAGAAGAAATCAAAAGTGGTCTTGCCAAAATGAAGGAAGAGATCAATAGCGATAAGGGTGTAAAGGAAAGATTGGCCATGGAGCGAAGTGAGCAAGTAGTAGAATCTTATGGAAATATTGTTGCATTGTTTGAGATCGAAGCGATCAATGAACAGCCTGGGGAGCCCGGTCCTCTGCCGGGAGTAGTAGAATATATTACAAATAAAATAAAGCAAATTTCCGGAGCGCCGACTTTTACCGAAAATCAATACCAAAGTATTATGGATAAATTGACGATGGCCGGCCAATTGACCAGCAAAACAGAATTTGAAAAAATCATCATAGGGGTAAATGAGGAAATAGAAAATATTGACCAGCTCAAGCCCGAGCAGAAGAAAGTTCTGTCAAAGAAATGCGATTTGACGCCGATGGAAGAGAAATTAGAGAGGGCGCTGGCCGAGCTAACGAAAACAATTGGGGAAATTTATGCCGAATCCGCTGATTTCCCTTCCATAAAGCCGAAGCTTGTTGATTTAATTGTTTTATTCCAAATCTTTCCCGGTTCTATCAGGCTGAAAGAGAAAATTACCGAGATGGTTTTCGGCGAGCCGGTTAAGAAAAAAATAAATCCCCTGGATATTTTGCTTATCATGGCTGGCGCCAATACTTTAACTTCAGGCCAGAGCACATCATTCATTCAAGTTCTGCTGCGATTGTTTCTAAATAAAGAATATCTGCGGGATTTAAAACCGGTAGTTCCTGAAATAATAGGCATAAAAAAACATCTTTTATCCCTTGAACAAAGCCTGTGAGACAAGTTCTTCTCCAATGAAATTCGGGGCGATGAATAAAGGTGTGAGCTTGGGCTCGAAAGTCTGAATTATCTTGTCCAGCATAACCGGCCTTTCCTTGATGACCTGGGAATTTTTGTAAGATATATTTGATCTGTTATTTGCGGCAATTTATTTTTCTGATTGCGGAGCGTTGTAGAATAATTATGCGATGGAAAAAATCTGTTTCTTTAATAGTTCTGTTTGCTTATGTTTTAACGGTGTTCGGAGAACGCTATCTTTTTGCTTTGGAGAAAACCGGCCGGCCATTTTTTCTGCGCCCGCCGGCTAATTCGGCGATTAGTTGGAAAAATATTACCGAGGCATGGTTGTTGAAAAGGGAACTGCGCGATTTGGGCATCGGCGAAAAATTTCTTGCCGGAAAAAATGTGGCGGCGTTGCGGGAAGGTGAAAAAAATATTGAAAAATTAAAATATCTAGCCCTTAAATTGGAAGTTATGCGCAACATGTGGATCAGTGAAAATCACAAGTATTTTGTCAAAGATGAAATAACCAAAAGAATATTGAAAGAAATTTTGAAAAAAATAGAACGCCGCGATGGAATCGTCAGCCCATTTGGGTTTGAGATATACTCAGATGAATCGGAAGAGATTGTTGGTCATACTGAGCGTGCTCAGCATTTTATTGCTAAAGCTATAGAAATCCTGGGGAGAATTACAGCAAAACCGCTGTATATTGATAGAACCAAAGACATTTTTAAAGGTCTCAAAAGTGCTAATTGGCCCAAAAAATTTGAGGCCTTCAAAGATGAAGTGGGAGAACTTAATCAGTTTATGGATCGTTGCGGGGGAAGCTGGAAGACCATGGCTTTTGTTGATTTCCGGAAAGCCGGCAGAATACTCTGTTTTAAAGTTGCCACCGAATGCAATCCATTTAATCTTTTTTTAGATGAAAAATATAGACTTGGTATAATCCTGAAAGAATTGGGTATGGCTGCTGAAGAAATTAACTTGATTTATCCGGAGTTCGGTGATTATCTGAAAAAGAATGTAACAAAAAATGATGTTTTTTCGCCGCAGGGAGATGAACCGGAAAAATATGGCCGTCATGAGCAGTTGTTCGGGGGGGTAAAAAAGTATTTTCCGAAAGAAAAAATCAGATGGGCCTTGGAATCATTATAACTTTAATTTGTCTATAAAGAGGTATAGTTGTGATCTGTCAAAAAACAATTTCCTGGGCCATGTTATTTACCTTCACTTTTATAACGTTAGGACAGAATCATCTTTTTGTTTTTTCCCAAAATATCACAAAACATACCCTGCGGCCGCCGGCGGATCGGGCCGGTTACGCTTTGCCGAAATTTAATTTTTTAGATTCCGCCGAAATTACCCTGACTGTTGAAAAAAACGAAGTTGCCCAACAAATTAGAACGGCGGCGCTGAACCATTTTGACGAGTTGAAAGAATCATTAAAAAAAACCTGGCCGGGCAAGGTTGACGATAATACAATTACTTCCATCAAAAAGAAAGAAAAAAGATTTACTTTCAAGTATCAGGATCGTCAAGACAAAGAACAATGGATAAGTATTGAGCCAGCCATAAATGACCAGAAAAGTTTTACCATCAGAGTAAGCAATTCAGTCAATCAACAAAAAGAGATGATTAATTGGCTACGGGGTTTAATTAACGAGAATGAGGTTTTGACTAAGTTGGAGATTAAGGATCCCCAGGAGCCGATTATTATAACCGTTCTTGGTGCAACTTTTAACTGGAAAAAAGTTGTAGTTCAGGGTGGAGGTGTAAAAGAGGTACCGGAAGATTTCAGTTGGGGTTCGGCATTTGTAACGCAATTGCTAAATAACGAAGAAGCGCCGGTAAAAATTATTATTACTTCCCGGGATGAAAAAAAGGCCAAAAAATGCGTCGAATTTTACCGCCAACATTGCAAGAATAAGAACGTTGAATATGCAATTAAAGATACTGAAGCGGTGAAGAAATCTAATATTGCGGTGATGTCTGTGCCTAAGGATGTCTATTTATCGACCGCCAAAAGATTGCGTGATGTTGTTTGGGGACAAATATTTTTATCCATCGGCGCTTATTTCAGCCCGGTATTTTATCCGGGTGATTTTATTAATAAAAAATTAAAAAAAGAATTATCCAATGGGCGTAAGATAGACCGGCTGGTTAACAGTAAATTAACCGGCGCTGATATTTGTCAGGTTTTTAACGAACTGTTAGAAATGAAAGATTTATATTCAAAGGTAAAAACTGAGGAGGAAGGTCAGGCAAAAGAACATGCGATAGGAGATAATTTAAAACTATTGATAGAACTTTATCCGAAAGGCATCAAAAAACGGAAAATTTCCCGGTTTAATCCGCCGAATGGAAAAAGTTTAGCCTTGAATTTGGCAGAGATATTAAAAGGGACGGGTTGTAAAATTTTGGGCTGGGGAAATAATATCGCCGCCCATGTTTTAAGCGGTTTCCAAGTGGACCGGGAGGGGAATATTAATTCTAATTCGATTATCGGGTTGCAGGTGGTGGGATTCTGCTCCGATGCCGAGATTTTAAATAACGGATTTCCCCTTACTAAGAAAATCGGAGAACTTTTCACCGGCCTGTTCAATGGGTTGACCCCGGAATATGTCGGTGATTTGGCATCGGAAAGTGAAAAGATGGAAAAACGCACTTGGGCTATTGTAACGAGCGGGGTGAACCGGAGGACTGGTAACTTTGATTTGGGCCTGGAACAAACTGACCGATTAATGCCGGAAATTGAGAGAATATTTAATCGGGTATTAACAGGAGAAGAAAGCTTGGAAAACCTGAAAAAAAAATTAAAGAGATGGTTAATGAAATAATTGCCGAAGAATTTGGGCTGGTTTATTTGGAAAATTTTGAAAATATGCTTTCGGGTGAAATTAAACATTTATCCGGCGCTCCGTTGACCGCTTTTAATTCCGAAGAATATCTGGAGTTTTTGTCGCTGACCGGTCCGGTTAAAATGCTGGCGGAGAAAACAAATTTTAGCGATGCTGATGCCCGAAGAGCGGAAATGAAATGGGTTAGTGGGTATAGCAAGGAGAACAAGAAATTTTATGAAAAAGGATTTAACTACAAAGAATTTCAAACACATTACGAATGCCTCAACTTATTAAACGGTTATTTCGTTGAAGGAAAGAGGTATGGGATGGAAAGAGAGAATGCGGAGAATCTGGCTAAAGCTTTTGGTTACGACATCAAGAAACGACCTGAAGATCTAATCAAAGAAATCAGGAAAGACTTTGCTATTTTGCAGGTTTTGAATGAGCATATGGGAGTTCTAAGGAAGAATACTCAAAATATCGAAAAATTGAAGGAATTGATCAAGAACGAAAAAAAGATTGCCGCAAAGATGAATTTATCTCTAGTGCCTAAGGAAGAAATTCCCGAAGAGTTAAAAAAATATAAAGAGAATTTGTATGAGAAAGGGTTTGCCTGGCCGCCATTTGAAATTCATCTCAAACATATAGAGGAAATTTATGACTATTTTAACAAGAGGTCTGGCGGTGGTGACGAAAAGCGGGTAGAAGCATTAGTTAAAATCTTCGGTTATTTGCGGGAAAACAATGAATTAGATAATTTTCAATTGATAAATGATCGAGAAATTATGTGGGATTTAAAAGAAATTATTGAACCGGCAGCCGGAATTAAGACAAATTTTTGGAAGGATTCAATCGTTTTTCTCGGCGTTGAAGGGTTGCTGTTTAAGGCGACGGGAAACCGGGAATTTTCAATCATTGATCAAGGTCAAGCCCTCCTGAATGGTCTTGCCGGTTTCGGAGAAAAAATATTGTCTATACCCATTTCCTGGCTGGTAATCGGGGCGATCGGATTAATTGTTGCGGGCATAACAATCTTGGGGATCAAGGATCCTTTTTCTGCCCTCGATTATTATTTACAATCAAAAGGGAATTTAATCTACGCTATCCGTCAATATCTGGGGGATTTATTTTCCAATACAAAAATGCGTAATGATTTGGAAATAAATAAAATTCCAACTTTACCCGGAACAGCGCAGAGAAATTTGCTTTATGCTTTGTGATGGCCAGGAGGAGACTTTGCCGTTTGTGTAAAAATTTTGATGACACTTAATAGGAATATTGTATAATAACAAAATATACTCAGGATCACAAATCGGAGGTAATTAGTCTTATGAAAAAAAATTCCAAAATTTTGACATCTGCCGGATTATTTATTGTTTTTGGTTTGGTCTTGCCGGTTTTGGGTGCGAACAGTTTCTGGGAAAACCGCTATTCGGCCGGACGGAAATCACAAGGTCTCGCCGATTCCCAAAAAAATGGTAATAACAACAAAAATAATGGCAAAGTAAAAGAAGAAGCGATAGCTTTTAATAAATCCGGCGCGCCGGAACGCACTACCGATCCCAACAGAATTCATGTTGACCCCAAGTTTGCCAGTGTTAAGGAAATCTGGACGCCGTTAAACGGCAAATCCGACAAGCTGATTGTCTATATCCAGGATGCCCATTGCAACTATGAAGCCCAAAAGAATTCTGCCCGGATACTGGAAAGTTTGATTAATAATTATGGGCTAAAATTGGTCCTAGTGGAAGGAGCGGTGGGAAATGCCAATCTGTCTTACTTAAGGAAAAGCGCCACGCAGGAAAAGCGGATTGAAGTTGCCGAAAGGTATTTAAGGGACGGTAAAATTGCCGGAGAGGAATATTTGGATTTAATCTCCGACTACAATTTTAAAATCGAGGGTGTGGAAAACGAAGACTTGTATGCTTACAACCTGGAGGCCTTTTTCAATGTGGAAAAGTTTAAAAGTAAAGCTTTGGGCATACTAAACATTCTGGACAAACTGGTCGTAAATCTTAAATCGAACATCTATAACAAAGAGATGAAAGAATTGGATAAAGCCAAAAACGATTTTGACTCCGAGAAAATGAAGCTGATGGATTTTTATAAATATCTTTTTAAACTGGCCGAGAAGAAAAAAATTTCTCTGGACGGTTTTGCCCAGTTCCAGAGTTTTTCTGTGATCAGCAAGTTGGAAGAAAAGATCGTTTTTAGTCAGGTGGAAAAAGAGCGGGACAATCTGATCAGTTTTTTAACTAGAAAATTAGATAAAAAAGAACTGAAGGAATTGATTGATAAAAGTTTGAAATTTAAACAAAATAATATTAAAGGTTCGGAATACTACGGTTATTTAGAGGGATTAGGGAAAAAATCAACAAATTTTGATCAGGGGTATCCCAATTTAGTCTTATATGTGCAATACATTACTTTAAACGACAAAATGGAAACTATGCAGTTGTTTAAGGAAGAATCGCTGGTGTTCAAAAGGATTATGGATGGTTTGGCTTCAAACGATGATCAGCGTCAACTGTGTTCGGTGGCGGAAAAATTGGTCTTGCTGAATAATTTTGTCAATCTTCAGCTATCCCCGGAGGAATACAAGTTTTTCAATGAGCATTCCCTGGATTTTTTCCCTTCCAAGTGGCAAAACTTTTTGGTGCGGAGCGCAAAAAAATACGGATTTTCGGAAAATCTGCCCTACGATTATACGCCAATCGAGCGTAATTTCAAAACATTGGGAAGTTTTTATCAGGTGGCGGAAAAAAGGGACGATGCTTTTGTGAACAATATCGAGCGGAATATGACCGGCAGCAAACAGAGTTTCGCCGCTTTAATCACCGGCGGTTTTCATGCCGACCGGATTGTCGACCGGTTAAAAGAGAAAAATTATTCCTATATAATTTTCGCCCCCAAATTCGGTTTGGATGACGAAGACATATATCTCTCAGTATTGAAGGAAAAAGGCGGCGCCTGGCTGGAAAAATGGCGCGAAAAAAAGAACCGGACGAAAAAATAAATCAACCCCCGCATAGGTGCCCTATTCAGAGATCCCCCAAGACAAACTTCCCTAATTCTCAATAAGAATCGTAAAGAATGATTCTTTGGTTAATAATTCCTGTTCTTCAGGAGTTTCCAGAAAACGGTAGACATCGTTCTTAATTTTTTTTACATCAAGATTTTCAACCACTTTGATAATTTCTTTTTTCCAGTTATTTTTATTAATTTCCGGATGTTTAGGATGAGTTTGTTCCAAAGCGGCATTCAGTAAAACAAAATTAGGTTCCAATTCTTTAAATTTTGTCCGGTACCAGAGTAAATCGTACCAATCGCGTCCTTTGGTGTATTTCCTGCTCAGCAAGGCATGGATTTTACCGGCAAAAAGCGATTCAAGATTGTAATGGTTGAGGTAAAACATATATGAACCGTTATAAACCGAAACTTCTTCCTGTCCGCCGGCAGGCGGATTCGTGTCAATCTCTACTTTGATGGATAGTTTTTCCTCCTTATGAGGAGAAAGATTATATTCAAAAAGAAGCTTGGGAAAGCGGAGGAAAGCGTTATTAACATTTTTAGCGCTTGAGTATTTGATTTCTACATTATAACCGGAAGCAATCAACTCGTTCTTCACTGTCTTAAGCAGAGATAAGAAATCAAAATTTTTCGCGTGGATGGATAGACTAAAATCCAGATCTTCAGAAAATCTTTTTAACTTATAGAGAAAACGCAGGGCCGTCCCGCCGCAGAAAACCAGGTCCGTATAGAACTTTTTTTTATAGAGAATATAAAGAAAATTTTCTTGAAGATATTCTCTGATTTTATTGAGATTGTTCTGCGCCGAACTGTTTTTGTTAATAATCCGTTGAAGGTAATCTTTCATAAGGTTTTGAATTTGTTTTTAGAATAGAGGATATATTTTAAAAAACTGTTAATTAAATCCTGAACCCTTTTGTTATATTTTGTCGAATACTCGGCGAGTGTTTTTTTGTTTAAGCTTTCCATGTTTTGCAATCTTAATGATTCAAAATAAGCGAAATCAGGTTTCGCCTCGTAGTTAAAATAAAAAAAATCCAACACGGCTTTTTCCGGAAGCGCGATAAAATATTTTTGTTGGTCAGTAGTTTCCTGAATCATGCCAAAGAATAATTTTTTACTGATCGATTTATATTCGAAACGGCCAAAGATGTTTTCATAACTTTGTGTTTTTTTTGTGGTAATGGAAGTAATGATCTCCACTTTCTCCGGAATCAAGCCGTATTTTCCTAAAGCGTATTCCATGCTGATATAGGAAGGCGATAAAAGCTGATTGGCCGCAAACAATGGAGAGGTTTTGGTTTTTTTGTATTCATCGCTAAGAACATAAATACCTTTTTTGAGAACATGTAGATATTTTTTTTTAGTCCATCGGAGTACTTGGCGCCGCAGGTCCTCTGGATTGCCGTAAAGGGAAAATAGGCCGGACTCGATAATGGGCGTATTTTGAAATAATTTAACGAATTCCCTGAAATTCATAATATTCACTCATATAGACAATATTGTCTATATGCAGAAATATAATAACAAGAATCTTCCGGTTTGTCAAGTCCTTTCGGATAATTTGATCCTTCCGCTGAGTGTTTTTCACGGATGGAAAATAAAGGACTTCTTCGGAGGGATAAAAAAGTATACTCCAAAAGGAAAATTCGCTGGGGAATTGAGGCATTATGTATGAAAGATGGTTCAGTAAACCAGATTCAGATAGACTTTCAATCACTAAAATTCTAGTAAATCTGTTATCCGATTTACAAGTGGCTGCTAAGATTATATTTATCCATAAGGCAAGTTCCTCCGTTTTTTTCAGGATATCCTGGCAACGCTCATGCGATAAGGGTGGGCTACTGCTTTCTAAACTTTGCCGCTTTTTCTTTGATCATTTCTATTTTATCTTTTATACTTTTGTTTTTAGTCTCCTCAAACATCTTGAGTCTAGTTTCGTGTAATTCTCTCATCAGGGGATCATGTTTAAATTCTCTTGCCGGATTTGCTTTTTCTTTCAATTTAGACATAGTCTCCACCTCCCAGTTCCAATGGACTTTCAATTTCAATTTCCCGATAACCTTGCAAGATGTTTAACGCTTTTACTTTTCTTTTTGTTTCATGGTTTACTAAATGAGCAAAATTCCAACTAGCCACTAGTCCTATCCCATTTATCGCTGCCACAGCCAAATGCAGGGCATCAGCATTATACTCTTCAGGTATTACTTCGTTATCAGTATAAATTTTAGCCAAGTCTTCGACCTCGTCACTAATTTTTAAGCTTTCAATTCTTTTCACTAGTTGTAACAATTCTTCGCGCTTTTTTTTTATCTCTGGTGTCTCCTAACTCCGCTTCGACGAGTTCGGGAATGAAGACATCGTATTTGCTAAATAAAACCTCATCCCACCATTTCCGAGTTATTTTTTGACGGGTCCTGTTTCTGGCGTCCAGATAGGCGCTGGGGATACTTGTATCTAAATAAATTTTTTCTTTCATTATGTCTCCTCTAACCCTTAACTATATTATAACCACTATTCTATCCATGTCAACCATTTTTTGAAATTCGGCGCACTCAATATTAAAAAATGCGGTATAAGCGATTAAATATTTTTTCCTGCTTAGCTGCCTGAAAAAACGGGCAAAAAATTGGAGAAAAATTGTCCAAAAGCGAGGCAAAAAATCTTAACATAAAATTAACATAACCTTAACAGATCCTTAACATCGGTAATGTATAATTAATTATAAGTGTGGTTCTGATCAACAAAAAAATTGCTTATTCGTCGACGGAAAAATAAAAATGGATAATCAGGCCAGGAAAATAAGTTTTTTTAAAAATCGGGCAAATTAAAAATCAGATAAAAGTTGGCAAAAATTGCCAAAAAGAGGCGCAAAAAATCTTAACATAAAATTAACAAAAGTTTAACATAATCTTAACATGGATTTTGTATACTATTTGTAATTAGTGATAAAAAGAAAAATTTCCGTCAGGAAATTTAAGGAAGGGAAATTAAAAATTATTTAAAGGAGGACGGTAAAATGTTTCAGACAATCTTTAGCCGGAAGTTAGTCAGCAGTATCTTAGCGATGGTGATGTTGTTTTCCAGTTTTGGGTGGAGCGCCCCAGTTAAGTATTTGCGGGCGCCGGTGGGAGAGGATTCTTCTGTAAAGGAAGCTTTAGGTAATAAAGACACCGGAATTAGGCTTACACACATTGAGCTTAATGATCAGCGTATTAAAAGGTTGGAAGAGGAAAAAAATACGGAATTTATTGCTGTTAAAAAGAAAGTTTCTGATGCTATTGAGAAGGCAAAAAAGACAGCAGAATATCAAGAATTTGTGCCGGTTATAGCTTTATATTGTATGGCTTATCCAAATAAGGTTACTTTGCGCGAAGTCATAAGCTCTATTGAAAAAAAATTAATTGAGAAAAATGGGAAGCCGAAATCCGATATTATTGGAGCGGATCTTAGATCAATTTACCAATTTGCAAACTCAATTGATGACAGTTCGCCGGTGGTTAATAAAGATTTAGGCCTTAAACCGGAAGGCCAACAAATAAAGACTTTAGCCCAAGCGGGAATAACGGTTATCGGCCAGGATGTGGTTATTTCTAATGATCAGGTTAATAAGGAGACGGGTTGGTTTACGGCTGCAGATAAGAGTAGTGTGGGAGGCAGAAGAACTTTAGAATATTTTATCAACAACCGTTTAAGTTCTATTTTCAATCACTCGGCAACTAAAGCCTGGGCTACAGGACTCTTGTCTGGGGACAAATGGAATAAATGGTTCGAGAGGGTGGAAGACGTTTTAGCGAGAATGCCGGGGGCATCGTTTAAGAATAATATTGTTTGTATTGACGGTGACAAGCCGCAGCGGGTGGACGAGTTAAATCATTTGTTACAAGGTCTTGATCGTAATCCGGATAAAAAAAACATACTTGATAAAGGGGTTATTTTTGCCGATGAAAAGGGCGAAGATATCGGAAAAAAGCTAACACCGGAATACATAAAAGGCAATGCCGGCAAAATAGCCGAGAATGCCCAATATTTTACTGCAAAATTTAACGAGAAATTTGGGGAAACAGCGGGTAAAAAAGCCAGCTTCCTTTATGGAGCGGGAGCCGATAAAGATAATGTTAAAGCAATAATGCAGATCCCCGGCGTTCATGGTGTGCTGCTTGCTTCCGGAGGAAAAAAAGCCGCTGATTTTGTGGTCTTGGTGAAAAATGTTATAGAGGCAACTAATGGACAAAAAGAAGGCAGGGTTCCCGTTGTCGGTCTCAATTTAAAGCATATGCAGTCCATAGCCGATGATAAGGGAAACAAAGCTGACACCGTTGAGCAGTATGCGGAGGCGTTGGCTAATTCCGGCATCGATTTTTCCAAGGTACAGATAATTCTCTCCGTCGAAGATGACAATTTAAAGAAATTCCAAACGGCAGTAAGCAATAAAGTTATCGGTTCAATGGAAGTTGCTGCCAAAAAGAAAACTTACATGGGGAAAGATGTAAGTAAGATGAAAGGTCCGGAAGACATGCCCAAGGTTAGCGGAGGTTCGGGTCCTAAGGTAGAACCATCCCAATTAGCCTCGGCGTTAGCAAGTGAAGACCCGGCTTTGTCAGCGCGGTTATTAGAGGAAGCTTTTCGGCAGGATGTGGAAGAAAGAACTTCGGATATCCACCAGGCCCTGACTAAACTTGTTGAATATCGCGACACGCTTTATATGGAAGCGATCGGTTCTAAGGATACGGCCAATATTGTGAGAAAGTATGTAGAAAAATACGCGAAGGAGAAAGGCATAGTTATTCCCAAGGGAGCATTTATCCCTGGACATCTGGCCGCGGAGGCGATGAGAGAGTATAACGCCAAAGCCGCTCCCGGGGAGAAGAAAGGTATTATCGCGGTCAATACGCTGAACTATGGCGAGATCAGAGGCCATTTGAAATCGGCGATGAAGATGAATTCGGCGATTATTATCGAGATCGCCAAGTCGCAGATCGGCACAGCTTTAGAGTCAGAGATGATTGTTAATTATGTTAAAAGCGTCGCCGAAGAACTTGGCTGCGATGTCCCGATAATAATGCACGCTGATCATAATCAGTACGGAGAAGATTCTTTTAAACAGCGGGAGATTCTGGAAAAGGAATACAATAAAGTCAAAGGGGAGGGAGCCTTTGACGAGATCGGGTATGTAAAAGAAAACGGGAAGTTTATTACGATAAAAATAAAAGATAAAGATGTAAAAGTCGAACGGGAATTGATTGATATAATTAAAGATATTGATGATATAAAAATACTTGGGAATGCTCAGGCCACTTTAAAAAAGAACGCCGAAAAAGAACGGAAGGAGATTCAGGATCTCAACACTAGAGAAATAAAGGATGGTTTTACCTCGATTGCCGTCGATGCTTCGACCATGGTTGATTTGCTGGCCGGAGAAATAATTTTGCGGCATTTTGCTGAAAAAGGCACTAAAGCTGAGAAGATGATTGTAGAAATGGAAAAGAATTTTCAACTACCGCTTAAGTGGGGTGACGGTTTTCTGAAATTGGATCCTAATTCCGATAAAGATAAAAAAGAGCTGGAGAAAATTAAAGCGGAAGTGCGTTTTGAAATGTCCAGCCGGAAGAGGGAGAAAAAAGAAATTGATGAGACAATTAAAGGTATTGAAGAGTGTTTCGCGGTAATTCACAGGGAAGCGGAAAAAGCCGGAATTAATCCCCATGAAGCGATCGCGGCTTATGAGAAGATTATGCGGCTAGAAACCGAAGCCTCTGTCGAGGGGACGATTCCTGACGAGATAAAGGCAACAATTGATCCAAAGTTAGCTTACCTGCTTCTTCCTACCAGCAACCTTGAGGAAACTGTTTACCAGGTAAAAGAGATCCATAAGCTGATTAAGGAGCTGGGAGAGAAATATGCATATCTGGTCAATACGATAGGTATCGAAATTGAAGGCGGGCATATCGATAAAAAGGATGCAAAGGGGGAAAGCAAACTAACCAACCCCCTGGTTCCGGTAGTGATGATGATCCGAATGCTGAAGGAAAAATTATATGTGGATTACAACGCCGAAAATAACGGCGCTGGTCATGGGACGGAATTTGACAAAAAAAATCTTAAGCCTAAATCGCAGGTAATGAAAGTTAGTCCTTACCTGACCGGAGAGATTGTCCGGCTGTTAACCAAAATTGTTGATCAAATACCGGGCCTTTCCGATGAGGCTCGGGCAGAATTAAGGAAGATGATGCCAAACGGCAGTTCCATGGCGCAGCACGGGACTTCCGGCAGTGATATGGCAGAGCTGAGAAGACTGGTGAGAGAGGAAGGAGAAATAAAGGTCAACATCGCCACAATTTATCAGCAGCTCAATCTGAATTTGTATGCCCTTATACACAAAGGTTTGCGGGGACAGGCTTTAATTGATTACGTAGAAAAAAACAAATTAGCGTTGGTTGAGGAACTTCATCCGGATACCAGCGATTTGATTAAAGAACTGGCCCAGAAAATTGCCGCTAATCCCGAGGAAGGCCAGCTTAAGGCAGGCGACAGTATCTTTACTGAATTATTAAAGAGAACCTATCTTTTGCAGGTAAAGAAAGGTAAATTAAACGCGAAATCCTCTGCCGAAGATATTTCCCTATCGCTGGCCAAGGAAACGAAACGCGTTTATTTAGCGCTGGATCCCAGAATCACGGCTCATGCCCAGTATGGCAAAGGCAAAGATACTAAGGGAAAAATCGAAAATACCTATTTAAACGGTCTCAAACCCGGTCCGGAGCTGATGGCGCAATTTGATAAATTTATTCCGGCTAACGCTCCTTTAATTGCCGCGGTGGAAGCGGCCGTATCGGTAGTAGTCTCCGGCTGGCGCGGAGCGGTGGTGAAAGGCACGACATCGGAAGAAAAGACGGAAATAAAAGATAATGTTGATGGTTTGGCCAAGGTGGTTTGCCAGTATATATTTTTGAAGTACGGGGTTAAAGCCGTAATTCATTGTTCGGAGGGTGTGGGGCGAGATGATGTGGAACTGGCTTTCCGGTCGGAGACGATCAATGTTAACGGAACAACAGAACTGCACATCTTCATCGATGTGGTGGAAAGCACCAATGATACGGTGACCAATGTCAGCGGGAAAACCCTGGCGGAACTGGGAAAGGAAATCGCCGGCGGTACTTCCGCGGTGGTCTGGTTTGATGAAGAGGAAGGGAGGAAATTGGATTGGAGTTCTCCGGACACCTATATGGGCCAGTTAATTACTTCTGTTTTGCCGGAGATGCGGGACTGGTTTATGCAGCAAGGCCCGATTGATCCTTCCGCGGAATCGATTGCGGAACTTAGAGAACTTATCACCCGTCTGGCCAAAGCGAATAAGCAAGAGCCAAAAGATTTTCAAATAGAGTTTGTGGTAATGAAACGTCCCCGGGAGACACAAAGAATTGCCAATCTGAGAGTATTGCAAAAAGAATTTCCGGGGTTGTCGCTTAGAATTATTAAAGATGGTACCGTGAACCCGGGACTGGTGGCTACAGCCGGCCAGAAAGATAAACATCTGGTAGTGCTGACTGTGGGTGGTTCCGCTGAAGCTTTGATGAATTTAGCCGTGGCGAAAGGTTTTTATGGAGACGGCGCTATCGGCGCCTTGGAAGTCCTTTCCAAACAGACAAACGGGACAGTGGAATTCCTTTACAAAGGGAAAAAAATTAAAGTGGATACGGCTATAAATCTGGAGCAGAGCAAAAAATTTACCAATGCCAGAGAATTTTCTTTGCGTGATATTAAGATTGACGAATTGAGACAGGCTTTGCAGGAGAAGGTGACAAAAGCCGGTGAGGATCAGACAAAGGAGATCATTGCTAGAAAATTGTTAGAAGCAATCGGCAATGTGGCCTTAGACGAGAAGGAATCGCTTGAAGCGGCGAAATTGGGTGAAATAATCTTTAAAAGAGTAAAAGAGGATGAGAAAGAAACCGAGGAACAGGCCAATGAGGCCGCCAAGGCTTATATGTTGGAAATGAAGATTTTGAAGATTATTAACGAGCAGGTATTAACATCCAATTTGTATGCTTTGGCTAAAGCTGATGTGGCCAAACTTAAATTGTCTGACGAAATCAAAAATAAAATAAATAAGACCAAAAACAAAAATGAAATAAGAGAGATCAATAAAGCCGTGCTTAAAGCCAGTTTCACGAAAAAAGAAATCAAACAGAAGGATGATGACGAGGAAGCGGAATTGTGGGAAACGATGCCCGAACTTGCCGGTGATGTCCTCGGGGACGGAAGGTTCATTACTTTCGAGGATCTGCCGGACGGAGTTAACGCCGCGTTTTCGGTGATCACCAACAGCGGCTCTTTAGGATTGCCGGGAGTGGAGGAAAAAGACGGTATCTACACCCAGCAAGTTTTTAGGTTCAAAAAATACAAAGGCCGGATTTATGTCTGGACATCGGAATTTAAACGCTCCAGAAAAAATTCCGAGGTAATCGATACCATCCTTACGGCCAGGGAGCAAGGTAAAAAAGGAGCGGAGCTGGTTAAGGATGTTGAAGCGCAATTGAACAAACTATTACCGGCAACGGAAGTCGCCCAAAACATCGGCAACGGTTTTGCCAGGAAGTCGGTACAAGCGACAGAAGCTTTGAAAAAACAATTGGGCAAAACGGATTCCGCTGACGAGTATTTCCAGTTACTTAAAAATAACAAGGTGTTTGCTGTGGGTAAATATAACAGCGCGACGCAGGTGCTGGTGACGAAAGCTTCCAAGGAACTTGTTGGTAAAGAAGTGCCTAAAGAATATTATACCTCTCTTTTAGGTTTTGTTTCCAGTTTAACGACTAAGACCGGTAAAGGCGTGGAGTTGATCAATATTGTCAGCAAACATGAAACAAAATTGAAGACTTTCCTGGGAGCGGAAAAGGAAATTTCCCAACTGGAAGCAAGGGCGATGAGCAAAAACATCCGGGAAGAGAAATTTGCCCTGGGTAATGTGGCGGGCACAAAACGTTGGCATGGAACCGGTAATCTGAAAGCAAGATTTTTTCAGGTTGAATATGTTGTCGGCGCGGCGCAAAAAGGGATTAGACCGACAATGCTCACCTTCAAGGGAAGCAGTTACTGGGGAAGCCGGGAATCATCCGCGTTTGTCCAGCCTAAATTTAACCATCTGATATTGGGTTTTGGCACCATCGGCGGTCAGGTAGCGGGGCGTTCCCGCGAAATGGGTTATAATGTTTTAGCGGCGAATCGTTCGGCGAATAAAAATGCGGAAGCGGCGATAGAGTTGGGTATTCCTTTGTATATGTTAGATGGAGGAAAAGCGAAGGATTTTGAAAAACTTAAAGTTGAAGGCACGCTGGATGAATTGCTGGCCAGCGGTGAAGTGGATGTAATCACTTATGCTACCGACGGAGAAACCAAAGACCCAATAAGCGGAAAAGAAATTTCTGTAGCTCAACTGTATTATCAGCAAATTCACGAAAAGTATCCGGAGATCAAGGCGGTGTTTGAGGGCGGCGAAGATCCGGGTATTGCCGAGAAATTTTTCGATATTGGCCTGTTAAATGTTCTGCAGGTCCAGTTTGAGCAAGCGCTACAAAAAGCAAAAAGTCTTTTCACCCCCTCCTGCAATACAACTGGGTACGGGTATGTTTTGGACCGGATTGCCGCTAACAGTAACTTTGTCGAGGTCTTGGCTATCGCCCTGAGACGGGTAAATGATCCGGGACAAAAAGGCAAGATGTCCCCGGACGGGTTTAAAGTAGATCCTAATTATCACCACGCGGAAGATTATTTTGAGGGCCGTAAAGGCACGGAGCTGTTTAAAAGTTTCGTGAAGTCGGCGAAGGGTGTGCCTCTGGTAGTGACGGATGCCACTACCACCCATATGACCAAGTTCCATGTCCTGAAGATGTCCGTGAAAGGTTTTGATAAGACCAGCGAAAAAAGGCTGACCGCGGAAATGGTTAAAGAGTATTTGAGCGCGGAGCCGAGAATCGCCCTGGTAAATTTCAAGAAGGATATATTTGATACCACCGCGATTGTCGATGAGCTGTTTAACAGAATGGGAGAAGTTCAGGCTTATACGCCGGTTGTTCAGGTGCTGGATTCGCCTAATGGTGATGTCAGTATTACTATCGCCGTTCCGCAGGAATCGATTGTTATCCCGAATAATGTAAGCGTAATTGATGCTCTCAGCGGTATGTGGGAAAGACTTGCATCTGTAAGCAGAATCAACGATGTGATAAAATTGCCCAATATTGCCAGTCAATTTGAAGCGGACTTCAAGAGCGCCAGAGTAACACCAAAGGAACAACCAAAGAAAAAAGAACCGGCGAAAATTGCCGGAGTTAGATCCTATAGTGTTGATGAGCTGGAAAACTTTGTTTCGGAAGATGGTCTGCCGGTTTATGTTACGACCAACAGCGATGTGGGCGATATCAAGAACGGGGAAGTGAATGCCAAAAAAACGGCAAAACTGGATCTGAGTTTCCCCTATCTGGAAGCGCTTTCTAGAAATAATAAAGTTGTCGTCCATAGTCATAACAACCGGCCGGAAGGTTATGAGGAAGCGTCGAGTTTGTTCGGGGTAGCCAAATATTTTGCCCGGAAAAAAGCTGATATCTACGGGCAAGGCCTGGAAGAACATTTGGGTGAATATAAAGTTACTAAAGTAAACGGTAAAGATGTCGGCCGATATGTTACGGCTTCCTACTGGGTGATCAAAAATTATCGGGGTCAGGGTGATGTAAAGGTTTGGTTCCTGCCCGATGCTGATGAGAAGAGTATAATAAACGGCGCCAAGAGAATTAAAGCTTTAAACAAAGGGGATATGGCTTTTGCCGAAAATCGCCGGATGGATGCCAATGAACAGGCCGGTGAACCGTCCAATACCCCCGGCGCCGACCCGATGTCTGCGGAAGCGGTGGTTAAACGCGATCAGTCAGCCCGGTTGATGCTTTTCCGTTACGGAAAGAACATGTTGTACGGGAAGATTGGTTTTAATTTTGGTGAAGCGGATCTGCATCGCTGGGATGCGCGAAATACGGCAGTCGCGAACTATTTACTTCTGGCGGTTGGCGATAATCTCGCCGGGTTTGTGGAAGAAATAAATCAAGAGAAAGCGTTGATTGATCAAGCGCATCGGAACGGCGATAATGTCGCGTTGGTTGTTAGCGGAGTGAAAGAGGATAAACTGGAAATAAATTTAAATACCGTTCGCAATGTTCTGGTAAAAGGTGATCAAAATCACTTTGGCGGCGCTTTAATCAATTATGCGATTGTTGGTGACGGTTTAGTCGAGGAAGGAGCTGAACAGTTCCTCAAAGAGCGGGAAGTGATCAGCGACTATGGGGTGAATTTGTACAAACAAACGAAAGCTGAAGCGGCTTCCAAGGGCATCACGGTTGATTATCCGAAACAGCTTAAAGCGGTAAGGCTGATGACCGAATTGCTGGCTCAAGGGGTACCGTCATCAGAATTAGTGGTAGAAAGCATAAAAAGAGCTACAGCAACTGACATTCGGAATGTCGATCTGTCCAAAGAAAAATTCCCCCAAGGTTTTGTCGTAGCGGGAATTGCTGAAGAGGAAATTGAAAGGATGTTTAATGAAACCAATTTAGGGTCTCCCAAGGTAAAAGTGGTCCTGCAGTCCGGGCCGATCGCTCCGGGGGATTTGAACAAACTTTTTGCCGGCGGGAATAACCGTTTTGAGTTGGGTTTAATGGAACTGTCAAAAAACAAAGCGGTAATCTGTAAAGGAGCGGATACCAAAGCCGCGATAGCCACGGCAAAAGAAAGCGCTAAAGGTACTGCCAATAAAGAATCAATCGTGAAAGCGGTTAAGGAATTGGATCAAACAAAGCTTACCGGGTTCAAAGAAGATTCTTCCGGCGGGGCGGCGCTTACCGCGGCTTCACTGAAAGATGTGACTGACCTGCCGGCTCTGTTAGCGGCTAAAGAATCGCTGGCCAGGGTAGCGAAGATCGAAAGCGAAGGTATCTTTGGCCCGATTGTTTCTCAGTTAACTCAGGCTGAATATGACACATATTCGGTCAGGAAGGGAGAAGTAAAGAGAGCGATTGATAATATGGGTGAGGCGGATCCGGAATTAAGAAAAACCCAATTTGGGGCGTTACTCTATATGGGCAAGGTTGAATTAAAAGATGCAGTAAAATATGGGGTAGATCAAGTATCTATATCCCAGATAATGGTATTTGCCCAAGCTGGTGTGCCTGCCCAAAACATCATGCAGGAGCAAGCCGAAAATGAGGCCGTCCTTGCTTTACGCGGTGAATTGAAAGAGTTTTTTGAGCCGAAAAAAAGAGTAGTAGAGATTGCGAGAGTTGCTGACGGTTCCGTTGAAAAAATGGGTGAAGTCGGCAAACCACGCGTAATGGTCATTTATGAAGATGCTATTGATGCGAAAAAGATCAGCGTGGGAACAATTAATGCGATGACTGAGGGAATAAAAGCAGGGGGAGTAGATGAAATTAAAGTTGTTGTGGTTGGTAATAAAGGTAATCTGGCAGGGTTGTCAGAAAAAGTAACCGTTGTCGCAAACCTTGCTTCTTCCGCTGATTTCAAAAGCTGCGATGGCCAGTATAGAGTTATAACCAGCAAAGAAGAACTGGCGGCGAACTTCGCCCCGGGGAAAATGGTTCTCTTACCAGCCTTGAGGGATAACGAGGCTTTTATAGGAGCGTTCGTATTGGTTAAGACTGTTGACGAGTTAGTACCGACCGAAAACAGCAAACTGGAAGCTATCGCTTTACGAATGCTGGAAATAATGAAATTGGAAGGAGCGCTTGTCAGCACTGTAAATCTGGAAGAATTAGCCAAAAAGCTTGTAACTTCCAAGAAAATAGAAGTTATCATCTTGGCAACGGACAAGTATGATGATTTTCTGCGAGCATCGAAGTTGCTAGAAAAAGCCTAGTTTTTGTCAGTGGCTAACACATAAACAAAAAAGTGCCCCGACCACAAATCGGGGCGTTTTTTTTGGAGGATAGGGGACATAACTGATAGTGTTGACAGATACTTAAAAACGGAACTAGGAACGGTCTTAATATAATAATTTAATGATTGAGATAGTCGATTAATTTTTTTGATTGAAAAAATGGCTATAAAGATATATAATTTAGCCGTCATGAATAAGAATATCCGTAAAATGAAGTTAGAAGTTGAATTAAAAAGAATAGTAGAAATATTATGCGCTAAATATTTTCCTAAAGAATTGATTCTTTTTGGGTCGCTTGTTAAAGGAAAAATAAGAGAGAATAGCGATATTGATTTGGTAATTATTAAACAGACGAATAAAAAATTCACCGAGAGAATTGGGGAAGTGATCGAACTTTGCAAACCTAAGATGGCTGTAGATTTTATTGTCTATACTCCTAAAGAGTTTGCGAATCTTAAAGAAAGAGAACCTTTTATAAGGAAGGAAATTGTTGAAAATGGAAAACTAATTTATGAAAAATACCAATGATGGTAAATATAATTTTTCTTTGTGGATGCAGTTTGCTGAAGAAGATTTTCTTTCAGCCAAGGTGCTATTTGAAGAGAAAATATATAACCAGGTATGTTTTCATAGTCAACAAGCGGTCCCTTGTCGTACTACAAATCCGCAGAATTAGTTCATGTAAATGTTTAATTACTCGCCCAGTTGTTTGAATAAATTGCCACCGAATGGTCCGGATCGTCTTTTTCGCCCACTCTTTCGGAAATAATAACATCTTCGAGGCAACAAATAAATTATAAGCTAAGATCCCTATCCCAAACCATACCGCATTAGCCACAAAATTTCCCGACGGCATATAGTCCGGATTAAACCCGAGTTTAACCTCTTTATTATAATTTTCTGAATTGCTTCGCGCGGTGTGCCAGCTAATTATTTCTTCACTGCTTTTTTCTTCTATAGAAAAATTTGTGGCTATCCCGTGATAACAATATTCACTCCTCTTCTCAAATAAATCCTGTCAATTTAATACATTCAAGTCCTGAAAGGACGCCGGAATTTAGGCGGGGGTTTCAACCCCCGCTGTGAATATCCAATGAACAATAAGCCCTGAAAGGGCGCAGGAAAATAATATGCTGAACGCCGAAAATACCTTCGCCCCTTCGGGGCTTAAATTGTTTTTGACGATCTTAGCGGGGATTTCATCCCCGCCTATATTCCAAAATCCCTTCGGGATAAAAATATAAAAACAACAATCATTACTATGCCAATTATTTTCACCCAACAGGTGAAGGTTTTTATCGGCCTTTATCGTTATAAAATTAAAAATCAATCGCGGTTCTTAGGAATAGTCCTTTGGAATTGTCTTTTTAACCAACTCTCCGGCGTAAAGCGGAAGCAAGTTATCCACAAAATCCATCGGGTTTATTATGCAGAGCTCCCGCCTAAGCGGAGCAGAATGAACCTGTGGAGTTTGTGGGTAACTTGCTGAACCTTTTTTGCCGGCAAACTTACCAGAATAAAGATTTAATCAAAAGAGAAATGCTTGTTCCTATTCGTGGCAACACTCATCACCTTAGTGACGGTATCCGCGCTTTTTTGAAATGCGTTTTTTTTCTAATTTGTGTCAGGGGATCTCTCATTAGAAGACGAATCAATGGCACTTTATCTAAAGTACCATTTCTACAAATCGACGAGTCTTTCCCCGGACAACGCATTCTTCTCTTTTAATAAATTTTTCTCTTTATTATCGGGATTGCTCCTTATTTCGAAGTATCTTTGTTCGGTAAGCACCGCGTAAACCCTGGTGGTCAGTTTGCGGGCTACGGCGGTTATCGCTACTTTTGGTCCAGTGTTTTTCCATATCCGACGCCGGGAAGGGAATGCTGTTCAGCAACAAAAGCGCTTTGATTCGAGTCTTCGTCGCCTTCGTCTGTTGAACAAAGGTATCCCGAAGTTTAATCAAATGCCGCAACTCTCGGTATATTTGGGTAGGAACGTGCACCGGCCGCAATTGGCCACCGCGTAAGTTTTCAGATAAATTTCTACTATCGATCCGATTGGTTTTAACTCGGTTACCTGGTTCTCGAGGGATATTGGAAGCTGAGGTCACCATACAAAAATAACTTTCTGCGGTTAGATCATCATACAAACCAAATCCCGTCGGGCCGGCTTCGTAAACAAAGGCGATGCGTTTATTTGGATATTTATTTCGCGTGTAACTTATCAGAGCCTGCGCATTATAAGGTATCTGTACCTGTTTAATCTGATTGTAATGGTCTAAAAATGTCACGGCAATACTTTTTTTGTCCACATCTAAACCAGCAAATACATCGTACTCCGAGGGAATAAACTTGGCGCTAAAAGCGGTCTCTTGCACTTGCATCTGAATGCCTCCTTTGGATAAAATTATTTTATTAATTTTACCTCTACGAAGGACTAATGTCTATCTGCTACCTGACATTCAGCATACAAGATTAGACGTCACAGCGGCGGGGGGTAGAGAGTTGAGGTGCAAGATGAACCCCTAAGAACCGCGATTGATTTTTGATTTTATAACGATAACGGCAGGTAAAAGTCTTCACCTATTGGGTGAAAACAATTGGCCTAGCGGACAACAGATTAGTTCTCAGAAGTAATTTAAAGTCTTTTCCCCTCTCCCCTCGTGGGAGAGGGTAGGGTGAGGGGCAATTCAAACACAATCATTCTCACCGCAGCTCTCCTCCATCGAGGGGGATGGAGTTGCTACACTACTGGAAGCTAACCTGTTACCATAGCGGTGATTGCTGTTTTTATTTTTTTATCCCGAAGGGATTTTGGAATATAGGCGGGGATGAAATCCCCGCTAAGATCGTCAAAAACGATTTAAGCCCCGAAGGGGCGAAGGTATTTTCGGC
>JBDRON010000078.1:0-2107 GCA_043810025.1 Elusimicrobiota bacterium | reverse complement strand
CGCGTCACTCCTCGCAACGACGGCTGGTGCGTCGTTCTCACCCTCGGCCAATCGTCAGCCGTAAAATTTACCCAAAAATAACTTTTATCATCGCGCCATTGGATATTGTATTTGGGTTTATATTTTTTAATGAGTTCGTTTTCCAAGATGAGCGCCTCTTTCTCATCAGCAGTGATGATGAAATCGATGTCAGAAATCCCCCCCAACCCCCCTTTTGCAAAGGGGGGAGCAGGGGGGTTAAATTTGCTTTGGCTGCTTGGATTGAAGTGGGAACGTACGCGACTCCGTAAATTTACCGCTTGGCCGATATACAAAATCCGCCCGGTTATATCTTTGAACAGATACACGCCGGGTTTTTGGGGAAGGGATTTAATTTTCGTAGATAGCTTTTTATTCACTATTATTACTCTGGCATTTTTTTAGGTATTTTTCAAGAAAATTATATTTTTAGCGTTGCTAAGCACTTTTACGCTATCGCTGAAAAGTGCTTAGCAATTGAGATCTGGACGAGAAATGGGAATTTTTAAGGAATTTAAAATTATGAGACAAACAAAAAAAACTTGACAATGTGTCAAATAGGGTTTATGCTATTATTATGCAGTTAAATCAGAAGGTAACTTAACAATCAAATAGTCGCGAGACTTTAAAGGGCGAAAGGAGGAAGCAATGTTTCAGAAAGCTATTCGAGTATTAATGGTAATTTTTGTTTGCGGTTTGTTAATGGGAACCTCAGGGTGTGATAACAACAGCCCCCAGCAGTCAATGAGCGGAGCCGTGCAGGTTAAGTCCATCAGCAAAATTCCTAAAAATTCCCGTGGCCTGACAACTGAACAGCAGAACATCGAAGACAGAATTAGGGTGACCACCGACCCGACAAAGATTTTGTGGGTGCACCTTATAGCCTTGGATGGCAACATTATTAAAAGGATGCCTGTTCGAAACAAGGTGACCAGTTCCGGAAAGCGGCTTGAACCTAAGCACGCAGCACCCGGTCAGAACTATTACCCTGCGACTGGTAACGGTCATTATACCAATGAATTCATTCAGCCCGACGGCACCTATGGTGATTCAGACTCTTATATCTTCTGGTTTGATCCGATGGGCCGTTATCACCAGTGGGGAACGGCAGGAGGACTGGGTTATCTTGTGACCGATTACCCCATTGATCTGGAAAACCCCATGGACAAGATTACGGGACTTTACCGGGTTCAGAAAGAAGCCTTGGAATGGCAGAAGTCGCAGGAAGAGCAGTTGAGAAAAAAAGACTCTCCATCTGTACCAACTGCGCCGCCCAAGCCCGCGTCTAAGGTAAATCCTTAATGTATCAATTTCTGGAAGGAGGAAAACAAGATGGGACAAAATTGGAGTAGCTACGAAAGAGCAACGGAAAAGGGGCCATGGTCCGCGTTTTGGAAAATTTTTCCGACTGTCTTGGGGGTGATCTTGGTTATCTCTCTTGTCGGCTATTTTCTCGGTTGGTTCGGTGAGGCGGCCAAAGTGGCGCAGGATGAATTCGGCGCCAAAGCGGCCCTCGCCAAATATGAGTGGTTCATTGAGCAGGCTAATCGCATCGAGAAAATGGACAAGGATATCAGCCTGTTCGAGGCCCGCACCAAAGGCGTGGACAGCCAATATAAGGGCTATGGTGCGGACATGGCCAAATGGCCGCCGCATATCCAGGTTCAGTACAACAAGGAAAGGCAGCAGGCCAGAGAAGACCTGATTTCCATTGCTTCTCAGCGGAACAATCTGGTACGGGAGTACAACGCCTCATCCGAGAAGTTCAACTGGAAGCTGTTTCAAACCAACCCCAACAAACCCAAGGAACGGTTCCACGAATACGCAACATCATAGGCGGTAAAACACCGCCTGAGCAAAAGCCGTCGGTGGGTTCATTCAAACGAATGAATACCACGGGCTTTTTTATTTTTTATGTTATAATTTAAGCGTAAGTCTTTAAACAAAGCTATGTCAAACTATCAAAAGAAAATTTGCAGGATTTTTTTAGTAATTGTTTTCACTTTTTTACTTTCAACTAGTTCGGTTCTTTTAGCGGTTGATGAAGTAACAATAGAATTAAGCCGTGATTCATCCGCGGCTTCAATTG
>JBDRON010000077.1:0-6034 GCA_043810025.1 Elusimicrobiota bacterium | reverse complement strand
GCCTCCTTAAATGAAATTTAAAGACGGCTCTACTATACAAAAAAATGGTGAGGTTATGTGTTATACAAATTACTGAAAAGCGATTTTATTGACGATAAGGCTGGTTTACGCCACATAATTGGCAACGCCACATTAGATTTGAAGACAGGGAAACTTACCCATCAGGATGTGGGTCAAATGGATATGTATGTGCGCATGTTCGATGATCTGCAAAAAGGCAAAGACGATAACCCCACAGTCGGTCTGATTCTTTGCACCGAAAAAGACAAAGCGATCGTAAAATATTCGGTACTAAACGAAAACAAACAGTTCTTTGCATCGAAATATATGCTCTACCTGCCAAGTGAAGAAGTGCTGGTTCAGGAGCTCGAACGAGAGAAACGTTTGATTGAAATGGAGAGGGAAAAAAATGAACATCTCACGGATGGCGCTGAGAACACGGAGGATGGGGAATGAGAAATATTGCGCAATGCAGGACAAAGTCAGAATGTCAAAATAGAGAATGCTGTCAAGAGGTTGATAGATGTTCCGGTAACGATGTTTAAATCGTAAGGAACGGTCGCAAGCGTTCCCTGCAACTGGATAAATCAAAGTTGAGGATAAATTATGGAAAAGAAACAAAAAGTTGTTGCGGTAATGCCGGCTTATAATGCGGAAAAAACTTTAGAGGTCACGCTGCGTGACATCCCGGCGGGAACGGTTGATGAAATAATTCTGGTTGACGATTGCTCGAATGATAATACGGTTCGGTTAGCCCGCCAGCTGGGGCTGCAGGTAATTATTCATGAAAAAAATCGGGGTTATGGGGCAAACCAGAAGACCTGTTATCAAACCGCTCTGAACGTCGGCGCGGATATCGTGGTGATGATTCATCCTGATTACCAGTACGATTCCCGGTTGACCCCGCATCTGATCGGCTTGATTCAAGCGGGGGTTTGCGATATAATGCTTGGCTCAAGAATTAGAACCCGCCGGGAAGCTTTACAGGGTGGGATGCCGCCTTATAAATATTTTGCCAACCGGTTTTTAACCTTGTTGGAAAATTTTGTTTTAGGTCAAAATTTGGGCGAATTTCATAGCGGGTTTCGCGCTTATAGCCGCAAGGTGTTGGAAACAATTCCCTGGAGGGAAAATTCTGATGATTTTGTTTTTGATCAGGAGTTTCTGATTCAGGGTGTGTATTTTGGTTTTAGGATTGGCGATATCCCGGTTCCCGCCCGCTATTTTTCCGAAGCCTCGTCTATTAATTTTAAACGCAGTGTCAAATACGGTTTGCAAACATTAAGCACAATCACAAAATATTTATTACAGCGGCTAAAGCTTAAAAAATTCAAGATTTTTGGGAATGTAGGGGGCAGGTTCTAAACCTGCCAATAATCTATCATTGTAAAAAACGGTGCAATTTGTAAAAGGGCGGGTTTAGAACCCGCCCCTACAATCTAACTTATGTTTACATTGAATAAAAGAAAGCTAATTCCCGTCTACCTTTCAATCATATTCTGGATGACTTTTTGTTATCTCAGTCGTAATTTTATGCCTGGGCTGGCGAATTATCTTACGGATATTTTTTTGCTGCTATTTTTTTTGCTGCTATTTCTGTCTTGCGGTCAGAAAATATTATTTTTTTTCCTTCCCAAGGATTCGTCCTTAAACAGCGATGAAGAAATAATTATTTCCTTAGGTATCGGTATCGGTTTCTGGATGTTAAGCATCTTTGTTTTGGGGATGACGCATCTTTTGCAAAAAAATACGCTGATTTTCGTCATCGCTGTGTTTAGCGGTTTGTGTTTGCGCGAGTTTAAGAATAATATTTTTTACTTTCGGGTAAAATTAAGAGTATTCTTTAATCGTCCGGCTGCTTTAAAAAAATATTTTTTTTATTTGCTGATCTCTATTCCTTTGCTGGTTTCACTGTTGGGGGCGTTGACCCCGCCGACCTTCTATGATTCGCTTGTTTACCATTTAGCGGAGTCCGGTAATTATGTCCGCAACTCTTATTTGCGGCCTTTGGAATATAACCTTTTTTCTCATTTTCCCCAAAATATGGAAATGCTTTCCACACTCGGGCTGTTGATTTGGGACGATCTTTTGGCTAATCTTTTTCACTGGATATTTTTGCCTTTAAGTTTATGGCTGATTTATCTTTTTTGCCGGCGTTTTACCGGTTCCAATGAAGGGAAAATAGCCGGTTTAATTTTTGTTTTTACGCCGGCCGCGATGCTGCTGGCTATGGGTAGTTATGTAGAGCTGGGTCTATGTTTTTTTTCTTTTCTGGCAATTTATAATTTTTTTCTTTGGCAGGAAAAGAGAAATAAAATATTTATTTTTTTGATGGCCATTTTTGCCGGTCTGGCTTTAGGAATAAAATATACTGCCGGGGTAATTGTTCTAATACTGTTGGCGGGAATATTAGTTGATTGTTTATATTTAAAGAAGCAAAAGCTTTGGCCAAGCCTGGGATTAGCCGCGTTGTTTCTTGGCGGAACGGTTTTGACCTTTTCACCGTGGGCAATCAAAAATTTTTTTTGGCTAAAGAATCCGGTTTTTCCCTTCTTGTGCAATATCTTCGGTTATGGCGGATTTTCTCCGGAAAAGATAAGCGGATACCTGCATCACCTGAAAACCTATAACCCTTCAGCTTATAGCTGGTCTAACTTGCTTTTTTTGCCTTGGCGAATGACGATGGAGGCCACCCGTTATGGCGGCGGTTTTGATATGTTGGGCAGTATTTGGGGAGGGCTGTATTTATTGTTCTTGCCGGCAATTTTTTATGTGAAAAATAAGACTGTTCGTTGGTTAGGATTTTTTAGTTTAATTTATTTTGTCTTCTGGATTTTTAGCGGTCAGGTTCTGCGGTTTTTATTCCCTCTGTTGACTGTTTTGTCAATTTTAATTGCCGCCGCCGGCCGGCAGGTATTTTCGAAAAAAATTATCTTTCTCTGTTTAGGTGTATTTTTTGTCAATCAACTTTATCTTGTCTTGTTTGTGATGGCTAACTGGTATCCCTGGAAAACTGTTTTAGGTTCCCAAGCCAGGGAAGAATATTTATCCCAAATATTGCCTTATTATGATACAATACAATTCGCCAATAAAAATTTGCCAAAGCAGAGCAAAATTCTTTTTCTGGGGGAGCTGCGCGCCTATTATAGCCGGCATAATTTTATCGCCAGCACCACTTTTGATCAAACCCCGATTGTGGAATGGGCTAATGCTTCGGCTGACCTTGAAGAGCTGAGAAGTAAAATTAAGCTGGCCGGTGTTACGCATCTGCTGATAAATTTTCCCGAGTTGGAACGATTGAATCGCGATTACCGTATTTTGTATTTTACCGAAAAGGGCGGCAAAATTAAAGAGGAGTTTAAAATGAAACATTTAAAGGAAATATATCAAAAGAATATGGTAGTTTTATATGAGGTGCTTCAATGACGATGCTGAATTATTTGCTCAGTTTTTTTATGGCTTTTATTATTGCTTTAGCCTTTACGCCGCTGATGCGGTCCTTAGCTCATCGCTGGCAATGGCTGGATCATCCCTCAACGGAGATAAAAACCCACAAACAGCCGGTGGCTTATTTGGGCGGAGTGGCGATCTGGATCGCCTTTGTTCTAACGCTTGTGTTTATCCGGTTTTATACCGATTTCCCTACCGGAACTTTACACTCTTTGCGCGGTATCCTGCTGGGCAGTTTTTTTATTGTGATTGTCGGATTAATTGACGATTATCGTCCGCTGGGATTCAAAAAAAAATTTTTAGGTCAAATAATCGCGGCGATAATTTTGGTTTATTTCGGTATCCAGCTCAAGTTTATCTATCCCAATTATATGGCAATTCTGATCAGTTTGATCTGGATTGTCGGGATAACCAACGGTTTAAATATTATCGACATTATGGATGGTTTGGCCGGCGGGGTGGCGGCAATTTCCGCCTTTGCCTTTTTGTTTATTAGTCTGCCCACCGAGGAAATTTATGTGAATTTTGCCGCGATTGCTTTAGCCGGCGCTTGCTGCGGTTTTTTACCATTCAATTTCAATCGGGCAACTATTTTTATGGGCGATACCGGAAGTTTGTTGTTAGGATTTGTTTTGGCTTCAGTTTCTTTGGGGACCAGTTATACCAAGTTTAACAGTATCGCGCTTTTTGCGCCGTTGTTAATTTTAGCCATCCCCATTTATGATACCTGTTTAGTTGTCATCCTGCGTTTTCGTCAAGGGCGTTCGCCGTTTTTGGGAAGTAAAGATCATTTTGCTCTGAGGTTGGAAGCTTTGGGGTTGAATCGCAAACAGGTGGTTTTGCTGACTTATCTAGTCAGTATTATTCTTTGTTTTCTGGCTTGGGCCGTAACCAGAGTGAATTTTATTGGAGCAGTAGTTATTTATGGATTAATAATCATCTCCGCTGTTTTGGTTTTTCATCGTTTAAGCAAAATAAAAATGGAGTAAAAAAGCGAGATTAACTTGTTGAAGTTTTCCCCCTTTTGAAAGGGGGATTAAGGGGGATTTTAAAATATTGATCAAATCTTCCCTACCCCTCTTTATAAAAGAGGGAAAAAAACGTCACAGATGTGCCGAAGCGAGGTTAGCTTGGCAAAAATTGTGATTATTGGTGCCGGTTTATCCGGGTTATCCTGTGCCTATCATTTAAACAGCGAATATTTGCTCTTGGAAAAAGAGGATAAAGCCGGCGGGCTTTGCCGCTCAGAAGCCAGCCGGGGATTTCTCTTCGATTATTCCGGACATCTTTTGCATCTGCATCACCCTTATACAAAGAAGTTGATTGCCAAACTGTTGGCGGAAAATTTGCTGGAACACCGCCGCTCGGCCTGGATCAATTCTCATTCAATTTATACCCGGTACCCTTTTCAAGCAAATACTTACGGTTTACCGGAAAAAGTCATTTGGGACTGTCTTTCCGGAATGATTAAAGCGCACTGTAAATTTTCTGCTCAGCAAAATTTTTCCTCTTTTTATGATTGGATCTTAAAAAATTTCGGGGAGGGGATTGCCCGCCATTTTATGGCGCCTTACAACAAAAAGTTATGGTTAGTTCATCCTCAGCAGTTAACCTGCGAATGGCTTTACCCTTTTGTTGTTCGTCCGGATATCAAGGAGGCGATTAAAGGCGCCTTTTTGGATAATCGGCAATCGTTTGGCTACAACGTCAGTTTTTTTTATCCAAGGGCGGGCGGGATTGAAGTTTTACCCGGCAAGATGGCAGAAAAGATAAAAAATCTGTTGTTGAATAAGCAAGTTGTTGAAGTAAATGCCCAAAAAAAATGTCTCTTACTTAAGGACGGGACAAAGACATTCTACGATAAGCTTGTTTCGACGATGCCTTTACCGGAACTGCTCAACGTTTTAACCGATCTGCCGGCAAAGATTCGGCTTTTGGCTGGGAAATTAGCCTGGACATCAGTGCTGAATGTTAATTTAGGAATCAACCGGCCAAAGATTACCGATAAACATTGGATTTATTTCCCGGAGAAAAAGTATATTTTTTACCGGGCGGGATTTTCCAGCAACTTTTCCCGGACAATTTGTCCACCCGGGACCAGCGCTATTTATATCGAAGTATCCTATCGGCCGGGAAAAAAGTTAAACAAAGAGAAAACTCTGAACAAAATAATTGCCGGCCTGCGCTCAGCAAAAATTCTAGAAAAAAAAGATCTAATCTTAACCACTCAGTTTCTGGATATCCCTTACGCCTATGTTCTATACAACCGTCAGCGAACACCGGCAGTAAAAGTTATTCAGGAATATTTACAAAGCAAGAATATTTATTCGATCGGCCGTTACGGCGGCTGGGAATATTCTTATATGGAAGGGGCAATATTGCAGGGTAAGGAACTGGCGGAAAGATTGGATTCTTAAAGCCTGACCGTATTTTCTTGCAAATTTTTTTTAACACCGATTTTCACAGGGCATTCTACCGCCATAATAAAACCTTAATCATGCACTCCAATCAATTTCGATTGGCAGATTGTTCAGCCAAGGCACAGTAAAAGGTTTTGTTAGTTTTTTGACGCCTTTCAAGATAG
>JBDRON010000076.1:0-19100 GCA_043810025.1 Elusimicrobiota bacterium | reverse complement strand
AAGATTTGGCGCTGACTAATTTTGCCGATAAAAATGAACGGTCAAAAATTCTTTACAAAGATGTTAGTTGGTCACAGCCCCATATAAAAATGTGGGATTTAATTCGTGGTTTATCGGGTCCTCTGCATTTGTTTCAGCCGCTTTATAACTGGTGGTTTGGTGATCGGTATGCCGATTATTTGGGAGAAAAAAGAGCCAATGAAGTTTTCCGGGCCGCGCTTCATCGGGCGGTGATTCAGGAGCTCTCGAAAACGAGCGATGGCGCTTTGCAATTTTACGCGGCCAATTATCAAAAAAGCAAAAATGAGGCCGAACATCTTTTAACGGGCGATAAAGACTTTGAAAAATTGGAGGCTCAATACAAAAAAACTATTAGAGTTATTCATAAATCTTCCTGGAAGCTGACCAATTGGCAGTTGGGGAATGATAACGAAGAAAATGTCGATCAGGGGTTGATTTCAGCATTCCTTAGAATCTACATTTTAGATAATCTGGGAAAATTGCCCGGTTTGAATAGAATAGCGTTTTTTAAATCGCGGTTTGCTGTTTTTCAGGAAAATTATCAGGAGTTTCGCCGATTAGCCGAGGAAAGACTAGGCGAATTAAAAGGGACTGGCAATTATGAGGTTTATCTAAACTTGATTAAGGAGATGGAGCGAAGTGTTTATAAGGCGGAAAGGGAATATACCAGCATTTTGAAAGGGACAATTTCGTCTAAATTCAAAACTTTTGGCGGCGGCTATGTCTATGATTTTGTTCATATTGTCGGAGCGCCGGTTATTGGTTTGGCTTCTTATCTACGACAAAGGTTGAAATTGGCGGTGTATTCGGCGCTGGGTTTGGGTGTGTCGGCCAGTTTAACGGCGATACTTCCTTGGGGCAGCGGGACATTTATTCTGGGGATAAGTCTGGCCGCTACGCCGGTTATCGTTCTTCTTTTGCTGGGCTTGTTGGGCGGTTTCCTCACCTATCAGGGTTACAAGAGCAAACAGCAAAACAAATACTCGAAAATTTTGGGTTACAGTTTACTGGCGATTGCCGGGGTAGGTCTTCTTGGTTTCGGGCTTAATCCGCTAGGAGCGCAGGCCTTGTTCAACGGGGTAATGACTACTCTGCAAGTTTCCAGTACTTCCACCGGCGGTTTTGGCCTATATCGGGCGATCGGTTCGGTTCTCCTGGCGGCAATCGAAGTGGTTAGTGTGCAAAGTTTGCTAAGCGCCGGGATTTTGGCAACTTTCCTGGGTCTTCAGCCGGCGATGACTGAATATAAAAATAAACAATTGGATGAAGACAAAAAATTAAATCCGTTTAGAGACGACCAGGGTTGGAGAGGCCCGGAATTAAAAAGTTTAGATGTGCGGGAGATGGACAAATTTATTGATGAGGTTAATCAGCAGGATTTATCGGCTGAACAATTGAATAAAGTTTATCACAAATTGGAAGAGAATCTGATTTATAATACCATTCGCTATCACCACGAAGCGGAATTAGTGGCGATTTCGCTAAAACTTGAGCGGCTTTATCAAAAAATTCAGGGGAAGAGCGGCAAAAATTTGGCCTTAGCCGCGAGAGCCGATATCGTTAAAGAACAGCAGGAAATAAAGTCCAAAATGCTTAAATATTACTTGGACGGGTTCAAGATCACATTAAAGGATAAAAATTTCTGGAAAAAGACCAGCGGATCAACACTGGGGATTGCTTTCGTCAATGCGGAAATTGCTTTAGCGATTGGTATGGGCGGAGTATTCGGCGGGGTTACGGATACCCAAGCTTTGGAATCATCAATTACATTTTTTGAGCATACTGTTTTAGGTTCGGGGCAACTGGCCCTGGCCGAAATTGAATCTGTGGGACAGGAAGGCAACAGTACCAATATTTCCGATGTGATGTATCATATCGCGGGCGGGAATCAAAGCTGGTCGGCGCAGGAGGCGGTAAGTTATGCTAAATTAAAAGCGGAGTATCAAGCCTCCACAAATTTGGGGATGGAAAAGAAAGCCTTGGAATTGGGTATAAATATTGATCAAAAAACAAAAGAAATTAAAAATGAAATAGGGAAAAATGCTGGGCGAGAAAATGGTCAGCCTGAATATATCACTTTAATGCCGGATATCGCCGAAAAAGATCAGGAATTAGCCAAACACATTTGGTTAAAGGCCCAGATTGAAGCCTTAGAGGTTCGGCAAAAAGAAGCGGAAGCTTCTCCGGAAAAAGAGCCGGAGTCTGCTCCCGCAACTACGACTATACCAGAAAAGTCTATTGGCGGGGCTCCTCCCCCGCCTCCCGGCTCAAAGATTGGTTACGAGGAGCGCGATTATCCGGATTTTACCAGGGTAATTTCCTTTGTCACTTATTCGCAGGCGGTAAATGGAACAGATGGAGCTTATCTTACTGTCCGGACAGATCCACAAACTAACCAACTTTATTGGGAGAAAGTTGAACATACCATTCCGCAGGGATCATCTTTGGATTCTTCTGTTTCTGTTCCCAAGCTGGTGAATCTTGATGGAAGCAAAGCGGGTGAGAAAGAAGGAATTATTTCTTCCGTTAGGATCAATGGTCCGGTAAAACAGGATCAGGATGGGAAAGCTTATTATGAAACTAAATGGGGACCCAAAGAATTAGATATCAGCTATAAGGATTATATAAAGGCGCTAAACGATATTACTGAAAAGGCTGGGGAAATAACTTTACGCAACGATCCGTCGCATGCCAAATATCGGATTAAAACTTTCACCCAGCATACCGGCGATATTATCATTGAAAACGGTTATCCGATACCATGGAATCAGGTAGCAGAAATTTATGACCAGGCCGGAAAGGCGCTTACCGATAATTATATTCCCTTAGCGGATATGAAATATGCCGGCCAGGGTTGGGTGGACAAAACAAGCAAATATCAAATGACGGGCAAAGCATGGAATGAAGAGTTGGATAAAAACCTGAAAAAAGTAGAATCGGCGCGGAAATATCCGACAGTGACACCGGCAGCGCCGCCGATTAAAGCGGAGGCCACAATAACCCCGAAGGAAGAGTCATCTCCGGACGATACTTCTGCGCCGGAAGAAACCGGCGGGGAGATATTTCGCGATCTTAATGAAGACGGTGTGCGGATTTTCAGGAAAGATTACGATCAATCGATTAGTATTTATAATTATCCGCCGGATGGAGGGTATGTTCTTTTTCTCAACAAGATTCATGGAAATGAGCTTTATTGGCTTAAAGAGGTTCATAATAAAGACGGTGGTACGACTTCCAGCCTGGTAAATTATGACGGCTCGGAACATAAAACGGATACCGGTCTAATCGTTGGAAAGGGAAAAATAGCTTTGATGCAAAAAGATTTAAAAACAGGTCTGGCTTTTTATCAGGATCAAAATAGTCAAGCCAGAAACCCTGATGGCAGTATATTCAGCTTTGATCAAGCTGATTTGCAGGCGGTAAAATACGAAGATTATATCGAAGGAATAAAGGATTTTACCCAGCAGGCTAAATATGTCAGTTTCCCGGAGGGCACAGAAAAATATCCGGTTAAATTTTTCTTTGAAGCCGGCGTAGTGGTTAATATTGGCGGAAATAACATGTTTGTGCCGGCTTATCCGGATTTGATGAAGTTTTATGATGAAAACAGTGAGGAATTGGCGGGGGAATATATCCCGCCTAAAGATTGGAGAACCCTGGATGGTGAGTGGAGAAAACAGACCTGGGCAAGCATGAATTCAATTGTTCCGGCCAAAGTTAGCGGATCTGATTTTAAGAGTGTAGAAGATATGCCCGGCGCGAAAAGTTTAAAGGAATCAGCAGGCAAGAAAAAATCCGGGGAAGCAACGGTGGAAAAGAATGAAGCCGTATTGACCGGTGGAGCGGAAGCCGTTAAAAAGATAATGGATACCGGCAAATCCCTTGAAGATGAAAAAGAAGAAAATGGGTTTGTGGAAATTGTCGGTGAATTCGCAACAACGGTGGTTAATTATACTGGCTTAGCTGCATTAAATATTTCTGCGGCAAATATAACAATACCTCCTTTGGCCGCCTACAACGGTACAGTATCGGTTATTGTCAATCAAACGTTTAATCCTTTGGAAATGGTTGAGGCAACCCGGATTACCGGAATAATAAATGATAATCCTAATCTAAAAGAACCAATAACAACTTATTTAACACACAGCAATATGAGTTTAAGCGATTTTGGGCAAGGGCAGGAGTTTGTCTCTTATCTTAGCGCTCAGAAAAATGATAACCAGTTAACTCCTGAACAAACGGCCACGGCGATATCTATGACTTTCCAGCTGGCTGATACTTTGAATCAATATGAAGGACATACCAAATACGACCTTAATAAAATTGATGATTTTAAACTTTTATTCGCCCAGGCTGTAGAGACATTGAAAAATGGCGGAGCTGTTGATAAAAATTTCCTGAAGGATACAAACGACAAAAAAATCAGTGTAAGTGAGGTAATCAGTTCGGAGAAAGTTATCGGAATAGATATGACGGATGATTATCGTGTTTTAGCAGGAAAGACGATTAATTTTGAATTGCCATCTGTCGATAATAGTGGTGTTCCGTTAACTTATCAGACACTTTGGTCGGATCATTCGACATTAAATTCGGTGAACGGGGAGATAAACTGGGATACAAAAAATGTGAACCCGGGCTCTTACACCGTTTATCTGGAAGCGACAACAAGTGATGGTCAAAAGGTTGGTTTTGACCTGATAATTTCCGTAATCCCGGAAAAATATGAAACTACCAATAAGGAGAACGAGATAGCAGTTAAGGTTGGGAATAACAAGGTGATATTTAGGTTTACCGGCAAGGAGGATATCGTCAAAGGAGTTCCTGTGCAAACCCGCACCCAGGGTTATGAGAGTGCAGAACCAAAAAATGAACTCGATCATCGGTCACATACCTATTCGCTAATTACTACTAGAACCAATGGATACGAAAAAGGATACGAAAAAAATGTTTATTCCAGCAAATATGCCTTGGAGAACAAAATTGCGGATAGTTTGCTGCAGAGATGGAATTTGACCAGTACAATGATTCCGTTGACTATGCAAGATTTCGCAAATGACCAATATTCGGTATTCGAAAATCAGGGACAAAAACAATATATTTATGCCGATAAAAAGGAAGCCGATGCCGATGGTTCCCGGAAACAGTATCGGGAATCTTATGCCCTGGAAAAAGGTACCGGTAAGCTGATTGAAGGTGAAAGATACGGTCAGTTTGAAAATTTAAATAACCGTCAAAAGGTCTCTTTTGTAAAAATTAGTAAATACGATGCTGGGTATGTGGAAAAGGAATACGAAAATAATCACAGTGTTGGTGATGGGCAAGAATTAAAGGTAACTTTTTTAGATAAAGATTTTGTCCCTAGCCGCAGTGAAAATAAAATTGATGGCCGCGTTTCTTTGTATAAAGCCATCAAGATTGGCACTGTGATTAGAGGCTACGAAGTAACAATTTATAAAAATGATACTGATGCCCAGGACAAAGTAAATGCGATGGAAGTTTGGACGCTGGACAAACAACAAAAGCCGTTAAATGCAATTTTCTACAATGAGTATGGGAATATCGATCGGGTAGAAGTGTATAAGGAAACAACCGGCGGCTATACGAAAGAAGTCAGTTACGGAACGGATGCCACGGTACGCGAGGTCTGGGAGTTGGACAATAAACTGGTGCCGAAGAAAGCGACGATCTACGGAGTGGATGGTAAAACAGTCGAGCGGGTGGAAATCTATACATTGACAGCGAGCGGCTATACGAAGGAAGTCAGTTACGGAACGAATCCCACGGTACGCGAGGTCTGGGAGTTGGACAATAAACTGGTGCCGAAGAAAGCGACGATCTACGGAGTGGATGGTAAAACCGTCGAGCGGGTGGAAATCTATACACAGACAGCGAGCGGCTATACGAAAGAAGTCAGTTACGGAACGGATGCCACGGTACGCGAGGTCTGGGAGTTGGACAGTAAACTGGTGCCGAAGAAAGCGACGATTTACGGAGTGGATGGTAAAACAGTCGAGCGGGTGGAAATCTATACACAGACAGCGAGCGGCTATACGAAAGAAGTCAGTTACGGAACGAATCCCACGGTACGCGAGGTCTGGGAGTTGGACAGCAAACTGGTGCCGAAGAAAGCGACGATTTATAATGTCAATGGTTATGATTCAGCCAGTCCGGATAAGAATATTGACCGGGTAGAAGTATATAAGGAATCAGCTGGCGGATATACGAAGGAAGTAAGCTACGGCGACAATTTGAAAGTGGTGCGGGAGGTCTGGGAACTGAACAGCAAGTTGGTTCCGGAGAAAGTAACATTCTACAATAAGAGTGGCTTGGTAGCAGGCGATGAATCTTTAAATATTGAGCGGATAGAGGTTTACACGGAGATCAAAGGAATTGGCTATGAGAAAAAACTTTACAAAAATTTGGATGATTTTAATTCAAACAAGGTAAAAGAGATATGGATACTTGATAAGAAGTTGGCGCCAAAAGAGGCCTGGATATATAAAGAAGCTTGGGAGGTTACTAATCATTTAAATCCTGATGGAACGGTAAAGAAAGATATAGATCCGGAAAACATCAGAAGTATTGAAATATATGCGCCCGAAATAGTGAATAACAAAGCAACAGGTAATTTGGTAAAACTGGTTTATGATAGTTTAGATTCCTACCATGATGGAAAATGGAAAGAAAAATGGGTGGTCAGCAAAGATTTAATGCCCATCAGCGTGGAGTATGCCGATGGCGGAGAGCCGATACTGTTTGCGGAGTTAAAATCGGCGGCAGAGAAATTTTATGGTCCTTTGAATTCCGAAGATCCGGATACCTGGGGTATCCTTAAATCGTGGGCCGATTATATGCACACCAATCATAAAAGTATGGATTATATGGGAACTTTCTTCCAGAATCTTGCTGATATTTTGCCGGAGTGGGGGGAATTTAAGGGGAAAGATAAAGATGATCCCGGTCTGCTTGATCCGAAGAAGTTGAGTCCGGACGATATCGGTGATTTGGTATCCTGGGTAAAGTTTATGGATGAGGAAGGTTACAGTGTTGAGGAGATGAAGGACTTTTTCCTATTAATGGGTACGGTTAAGGAAAAAATCAGAAGTCTTTATAATCCGAAGCTGCCCAGCGGCGAGGATGAGTTAACGATCGGTGATATCAGTTATTGGGCAAAATTTGTTAAGGTTTATAGTGTGGATAAAGATGGACATAAAGATTATAACAAGGAGAAGATATTGCTGGATAATTTGTATTCCATTGTTAAGGAGAGAGGCTTTAAGACTCATTATTATCAAGACATGATCGATTTGCAGGGTAATAAGATTATGGAGGAAAAATTTAATTTTCAGAGTAAAGATCCGGTAGAGAAAAATTATATCAACTTTGTCGATAAAGACGATTTTATTGTTGTTTATGATGGGGCAACCGGTAGAATAGAAGACTCGGAAGAGTTTAAAAATATCGATCCTTTTGTGAAAGCAAAAGCGGATAAAGAGAAGAGCCATGTTGTGATTGTGATTAATGAGGTAAGGAAATTTCCCGGGCAAAACAAATCTGAAATTGCCCGGCATTATGATAAGCTGGGGGATACTAAATATCATCTCCAGTATACCTCTTCCGAGGAAGGGTTAACGGAATATACTTTTAAGGAGAAGTTAGAGGAAATTCCTGTATATACCGTCAAAGATGGAGTAACTGTTTTTGAATATCAGCCAAAATATGACAACAGACTTGCCAAACTGAAATATTTGACGAAAACCAATAAACTAACCGGAGACACTTTTACAGATTTCTACGATCCAATGCAAACCGCTTATCTGGGCGAGCAATATTCAGCGGCGGAAGGTAAGACAAAAATTTATAATTATAATTTTGCTTGGAACGAATGGGAAACCGATAAATATGCCATTGTGCCCAAGCCGGGCTATGAGTCGCTGAGCCCAATTAATCAACATATTCTGGTTACTGTCACGGATAAAGACAGCGGAAAAGTTTTGGAAGAACACAAAGATTTTACTTTTGATCCCGCCGGATTGCTTAAAGGTGAAAAAATTGTTGATAAAACAATGAAGAATCCGACTAAATTCCGGACTTACGCGCTAAATGGCGATGTTGACCAGGATTTGGCGGGTAACAACCACATCGATTATTATCAGAATGGTGTTTATAATCATACCACGAACCTGAACGGAGATACGGTCAAGAGTGTCACTTATCAAACGATAGAGATGAATTCGGAATGGCAGAATGGCCCGCCGGTAAAGTTAATTAATCAGCGCCTGGTAAAATACCCGACTGAATCCAGAACAGTTTGGGAGTCACGGAATGTTTTAGGTAATTATTTCATCAGCGATGAAACTATCGGCGGGGTGGAAAAAGGATACGACTATTATCCCAATACTATCGATCTTTCCGGCGGGAATGTGCTTAAAACCGTCTCGGAGAACGGTGTTGTAAAGGAAGACCATTCATTCCCGGGTAAATATTCGGAAAAAACTGTGGACGGGTATACGGTGGTTAATCCCGAATATGAAATCGTTACTTATCCCGAGCAAATTAAATCCGGTTTATTACTGCATTTCACACCGGAACATGCGCTGGACTGGAGTCTGACTGAGAACCAGATCACTTATTTAGGTGACCAGGAAAAGTATGGCCAGCTGAATCTGCCGACCAAAGTTGTGGAATACGGCACCGGCCGGGAACTTTACAATTATACCCACACGATTGATCCGGAATGGAATGTGGCCAAAGATACGGTAGAAAAAAATTTATTAAACGGCAATACCAGGACTTCGCATTATGATCTTTTTAATACCCCCTACGAAACCGCCTACACTGTCGGTAATGAGAAATTTTGGCATAAATTGAGCGGTAAAGCTTTGGATCCACGTGATTTATTGCAAGAAGGATCCCCGGCAGAAAAACTCAATTACGACGCGATGAAACCAGCCGAGGTGATGGCGCGTTCGGAGAATTTCTTTGCCGCGGAAATTGAAAACAATTGGAACTACTGGAAGGAAGCCACGCCCAAAACTCCGTCGGCAAAAGCCTATCCTCTGCCTTATGATTCGATCCGGATCGGAATGAATGGAGATGTGGTTGTGGACCAAGAGCAAACTTCGCCGGAAACCATCGGCTGGTATTTACAGTCAATTGTCGCCTCTTATAGTTTAGGTGAAATTGATAAAGACGAAGCCGTCAAACGGGTAAAAGATGTATTGACCGACCTGAAAAAACTGGATAAATACGACGGTGAATCAATAGATAGCCGGAAGGGGCATCTTTTTAGCGCTTACGATCCGGAGACTTTAGAGCCGATACTCCAGAATGGAAAATTGGAGATTGACACCAAGAGCAGCGTGCCTTTGGACACCGGTTTATATTTAGTGAAAAGTGTTTTCGGTGATGATAAAGAAATAAAAGATCTGACTGGCGACTTAATTAGCGGCAAGGATTACGGCGATATTTTTGACGGCGCGAAAAATCAGTTCCCGGAAAAAATAATTTTGACAGTGGAAGATGAAAAGGTAACAGGAACGAAGTTCAGCGAACAATATTACAATTTAAAATATTCCGATTCCCGGATGCTTTACTGGATTGCCAGTAGCCGGGGGGAAGTGCCCAAAGCGGCATGGGAAAATTTAAAAGTGGATTTCGGGACTACGCAGTACAAGGAATATTATAACGGCAAAGAACACCAGGTAGTAATCGCCCAAAGCCAGACTGGCGGCGGTAAAGAGGCTCTGCTTCCTTCTCTTTATATCAATGAGCAGGAGTTAGATGAGGCCGGGTTAGGACTGAATAATCTTTGGACGGTTGAACTGCAAAAACGGACCGCTAAATCGGAAAAAACTCCGGTCTGGGGCATTACCCCGGTTTTCGATCCGATTCGGGGCGAGTACCGTACAGATCTGGGGATTGCCTATGCCGGAGAAGCGGAAAACCATGGTAGTCAGGGGATCATCTCTCCTGCGGTAAGTTATCTGGCGTTAAATACTGATCCGGTGGGGGCCAGCGCTAACCTGATGAAAATGCGCCAGCTTTATCCCAATTTATACCGGACAGGATTGGGTTTGGCCGATTCGGTGAATGTCAAAGAAAATGTTGCTGCCAATATCTATACGGCAGAAAATAAGGGTATCGCTTTGGTGGCAATCGCCAATATGCAGCAGGACGGAGCGATTCAGAAAGCTTTTAAAGAAGGCTTGGGCAGTGAGTTTGGAAATATTGAAAAAGCGGTCCAGATCCAGACAAACGGCGAGATGAGCTTAATCGAACCGATCACTCCGCCCACTGCTTCCGATATAGACAAGGCGAAAGAAAAAATTGCTTCCGAACCCGTTGTTGCTCCCGCGCCTGTGGAAAAAGCCCCGGACGAAATTGGCCAGCGGTTGATCCTGAAAACTCTCAACGAGAAAGAAGAAATCATTAAAGATTACCTTTATGAATTTTTCGCTTCCGGACTGGTGAACAAAATTACGACAATTGATAAAGAAACTCCGGATAATGCCCGGTCGGTGGCTACTTTGAAGGAAAATGGCGATCTGGAAAATGTCATCAATCCAAACAAAGGGAATGAAACATATACTGATGGACGGATAACCTACATTGATAATTCTGCCGGCAACAGAATAGATGAACAATTTATTTATCCTAAACAAGCGATACCTTTTGAGTTTGGAGGTAGAAAATTTGAAGTTGCCGTTTCCCGCTTAGGGACTAAGAATTATTTCGATGCTTCCGCTAAGACAGTGTTGACTGAAAATGTGAAGTATCGCCAGGACGGCAGTGTTGTTTTCCTGGGTAAATTTAGTGTTAACGGAAAAACTGAGGAAACCGTCTACCATCATGCGATCGATATGCAAACTATTGGAAACGGTCTTAAGTCGCCTGATGGAGACGGTTTGAGCGGTGGTATCGAATTCCCGGTCAATGACGGTTCGGGAAATCGCTATTTGTATACAGTTGATTATAAAGAGAATACTGTCAGCTACCTGACCAAAAACAGTCGGGGAGAAGCGGTAGAAGCAAGTAAAATAAGGCTGCCGTTCGTCCAACTAAAGGAAATTGAGGATCTGGTCAACCAGGTGAATGCCGCGGACAACGAAGAAACGAGAAATGCTTTCTCCAGTCAATTAAAAGCTAAACTGCTGGAATTGCAGGCCCAAGGTTCCGAGGCCAGTTATAGCCAATCTTACCGCGACGAGGAAGGCAATTGGGTTGAACAACAGCTGGATTTTGAACATTTAATTGCTTCGGTGATAAAAACGCCCCGCAATCAAGACAAAGAAAGCACCGCGGTCAGGTATTTCACGGCTGAAGACAGCGGAAAACTAAAACCGATGCTGGATAATAAAAATTTAGAAAAAGATTTTATCCGGGAAAATGGCAGAATCCCGGATATGGCCATCTCCGCTCAAGTCACAGAAAACGGTGAATGGGAAATTGCCGTGGCGCATAATCTTGGGAAATGGCAGGAATTTGGTCAGTATGACAACAGGTTAACCAAGAATTTTTTTAAGTCCAATAAAGTCACTTTTGACGGCGCGCTTATTTCCGAAATGGCTGCTGTCGGCGAGGATGGTAAATTTCTGCAGGGAGCCGATGGTAATCCGTATGTGTTGAAAAATGAATTTGTGAACATTTATGGGCAGAAAGTCCGGACGCAGATCACCACTTTAGCCTGGATAAGCGGCCTGGAAAAGTCCAGTCAACTGTTAGCCGGTGATGGCCAGACTGTTTTGGAGAAAACAGAAAAGAAAGAAACTTCGGAAGGAAGTTATGAAGAAAGGCGGCAATTCAGTCAGGGCAAAGAGACATCCTTTGAAAATAACAGCTTACCATACTATAATTATAAGGGTATAGCCTTTTCCGGCAGCAGGATTGACCATTATTTTGACGGCGACAATCAATTTGAAGTTGTTACAGAGTGGGGCAAAGCGCCCGAATTCGATCTCACCCGGGAACCGTCGGTTACCGAAAAAATAACTGCTTTTGCCGGGGGAGTGTTGGATAAGGTGTTTAAAACGGCGAAAGGAAAAGAAGAAGTGGTTTCCGTGGCTGTCCCGGAACAGCCGGGCACGGGATTACAGGATAAACATATAATAAAAAAATCCCGGGAAACCGGTAAGGTGGTCGAAGATTCCTGGTTTAGGATGATCAACGGCGACTGGGAAATTATCCAACAAACCAAAGATGACGGCACTCACACAATAGTAGAATTTAAGGATGGCCGAAAAACCAGGCTCTTCAACGCTTATCTAGATAGAGATATTGAGAAAAGGACCGTAATGAAATATTCGGTGGAGGAATTCCAATACGAAGATGTTCAAATAAACGGTGATGTGCAAAGATATTTACCTGCGAAAATTAAGCCAACCGGCATAATTAAAGGAACGGTTTATGAGCTTCCCGATGGATTTAAAGGGAAGAAAGGCCGGCTGGCGGGTGAAAATTATTACGACTCGCATGTCCAAAAATGGATATTGTTGTTTGGTTCTCGGACCATTTCCGACATAAATACACTATTCCTTGATACCAAATATGTGTTTGTCAGGATGGATCAGAGCAATGGAACCGATAAACAATTTACCTATCAGCCGGGTTTCTTGGGACTGTTGAACAACTATTATTATTGGATTATAAATCGGGGTTCGTCTATACCCGAACCGACCTCCATCGATATCCACAATCACGAAGGAGCGTCAATCCGGAAAATAAATTTAAAAGAAGGCGGAACAGTAACAGATTTTACGGCCAGCCGGGATGGCTCCATTAGCGGCAATACCGGCAAGCTTCCGGCGGGAGAAATAAATAGCCAATTTAATTATAATGAAACTACGCCGGTCGAGAAACGGAGTTGGCTGTGGTTTGAAATTTCGGGACAAGAGAAATACACTAAATATTATATTCCGGTAATCAACTATTTTCCTGATCGGCTGGCTTTGATTACCCCAATCATCGCGGGCGCGATTTTTGTTGTTTACAGGTTTATTAAAGTGCGCAAAAGAAAAACTGCCGCAAAACGCGCGGAAGCCGCGGTGTCCGACGGGATAGCGAATAGAGCTAAGCAGGAAGGTGTGGAATGGATTTTCACCGAGCCGAAAAAAGACGCCAGGGAAGTCCGCGCCAGAATTGACGCTTATCTTGAAAATAATTGCCGGGAAGAATTTAAGGAACTTTCCCGGGAGATTGTCGCGCACGTGCACGACACTCCCTACACCGATGCCGATCTGGAAGGAACGCATCTGAAATTCAAGGCGATGCAGACGGCCAGAAAGCTGAAAGAAATTGCCATGCGCGATGTTTATTCCGTTTCCGGGATTTGGGAGTTGGAGGCAAAAATCGCGGTGCTGGAGGAAGAAATAAATAAAATCAGCGATGTATTATTCAGGAATCCGCCGGCTGTTACGCCGGAGAAACTTGCCCAGATTGCCCGAATGGAGGAGATGATCGGACATCTGCAGGAAGAAAATAAGCAGATTAAACACTATATCGATAAACAATTAATTAAAGGTGTCGTCGCCTTGAAACCCGATTTGAATTTACCGGAAAAAGACGCGGAAAACAGTAAAAACCTGGAAAAAATTTGGAAAAAATACAACCCCGACGCGAAAGAAAACGCGGATAAGGGTTATTTCAAAGTCAGCAAATTTCTGCTGGAAGAATATATTGACAAGATGGATACATCATTTGGTCAATGTAAAAAAAGCATCGATGAACAAAAGGAAAAAACAGACTCAATTAAAGAACATAAACAGGATGTCCGCTTAATGATTTTGGATATAAAAGCGTTGCTTGATGAGTATAAAAATGAAAAAGCGGAGCCGGCGGCTCTGGAAGAAAGACGAAGCTATATTCTCAAGGAATACATCAATCAAAATTTGACGGAGGATGGGATTAAAGATTTGGAAAGCGCCGGCAATAAAGTGAAAGAACTGCAGGCCCAGTTGGATAAGTATGAGGCGGAAGAAACGGCAATTTTGGAGGAGGTCGTTGATGTATCCGCGATTATACCGGGTTTGGAGGCTCTTCCTTCTTTGGTTAGAGAAAACATTAAAGCAGAGATCACCAGGTTACAGGCCGATAATAATAAGTTGAAATTTAAGGATGTTCAATCGATTATGGAAAAATTAAAAGGGCTCCGTTTATCGATCAAATCAGAGCAGCACCGGGTATTTTATCTGGCGGAGTTTTATCAAAATAAAGAAAAGAAAATCGACCGGCTGAAAAGCTTTTTATCGGAATACACCCTGGACGGGGCGGAGATCCCGCCAAGTATCGTGGAAACCGACAGTTTTAACAGCTACAAAGATCATCTGAGATATTTCCAGCATATCGTTCCCCTGTTATTCGTTGTCTGGGGATTGGTTAATCCCTTGGTGGCTCTTCTGCTGTACCCGGTTATGCATTTTACGGTTTGGGCGGTGTCCCATAATTATTCTTTCACTATCGTACCCGGTTCCATAAATTTCTACCTTTTAAATGGTCTGATGCTGGTTGTGTCTTTTTTCCTGTGGGCATATGGTTCGGTGGTGGTCGCGATTGTTTTTAGTCCGCTTATCGTCGGCTTTATCTACTACTGGATATATGTTTGGGGAAGGAATTATGGTTTATTCAAAGGCAATAAGGTCAAAGGGCATCGAAGATGGTCCCCCGACAGGATGAAGAAATATTTTGAGGATTACAAAAAGACCACCGGGCAGAAATTCCCCCTGATGTTACTACTGCCCAAACGGACGGATTTGGCCCCGGAATGGCCGCAGGCCCTCTATTACATGGACCAGAACCTGAGCGGGATGGCGACATTTTTGCAGTATTACGGCGAGTATGTTCAACTGTCATTTTTTTACAACTCGGGTACCAACACCGCCAAACTGCAGGAAGAAGAAGAACGGGGAATCGAAAGACTGCGTCAAAAATTCGAGTATGTGGAGAAAAATCCTATTTACATCGTTTATGTCCGGGTTAACCAGAAAGGGTACGGCAAAAAAATGGGTGATTTGGCGGCGGGCGATTTGTTTTCCACCCTCGGTTTTACCATGCCCTCATCCTACACAGACAAACGCAAGGTGCACGAAGTTCGTCCTCAACAACCTTTATTTGATAAAATAGTCGGTAATTTCCAGGCGCTCTATCAGATAAAAGAGACGGAGGATTGGAGAAATGTGATCAGGTTGGCCTACGAGAAAGGCCAAAACCTGGTTTTAGTCAACAATGTCAGCATCGATTTTTGGGATAACAGTAAGAATGAGAGAATCTCGGAAACAAGATTGAAGAAGATTATCGAGTTTTTAGAAGCGAACGCTTCCAGGGATAACAAGGAAATAAAAGATATAGAGCCAGCGGATAAACCGTCCGAGGTTTCTATTTTAAATAAAAACAAAAAATATTTTGTGATCAATTCCCGGAAACTGGATTCCGCCCAGGATGTGTCTGAGGCGATAAAAGGCGGCGAACAAGTACGGAACAACCTGGCGGCGATACCCCCGATCTATGTGACGATGGACGACAAGAATGCCTTCCCGCCTTTTGAGATCGAAAAAGCCCTGGCAATTATGCTGGAAAACCCGCATATCTCGATGTTGGGCAAGAATATCTACATGTCCAATCCCGTGGATCTGGAAACTTTTTCCGGACCGGCAGTCTTAACCTCTCCTTTTTACGAGCTTTCCTCCTCCGCCCGGCAGGCCAATCTGCAGGGTGAGGCGTTGCAGAAGATGTGGATGATGAATCAGGCCGGCATCTTTTTTGGCAAAGGGACAGTACGCATGCACCGCAATCAGCCGGAAATTTTGGGGCTGATTGAAGCCATTTATAGTTATTACCGGGAGAAGAAACCGGCCGATCTGGAGGAAATCGCGCGTAAATTTGGTGAAATCAATACGATGATAGAGAATGATGTTTATCAAAGCCGCTTTAGCGAGGAAGATAAAAAGTTTATTGCCAATATCCGGGAAGCGTTCAACCAAAATGGGGAAAACGATGTCAAAATGTTTATTTTTTATTACAATAACCGGGAGCTGATCAAGAAGACGCATACCGGGATGTTTGCCGACGAGGTGTTTAATGTTTTGTTCAGTCTGTCGCACGACGGGTTAGAGGCCACTTACTCCCATACGGAACATGCCGGGGGAGCCAACGATATCGAGATGTTGAGTGAAGTGGTAGTCCCGGAGAAAGACGGCATCACGAAATGTCTGGTAAAATATCATCTGGGCGGGAAAACAAATCTATATTATGTCCAGACTACGCTTAGGGGAGATGAGGGGGCAAGAAACATTACTTATAAAATTACAAAAGATCTGGAAGAGAAGGAAGAGGTGGCCAGTTTTACGATTTATGAAGAATGGTTTAAAAACTCGCACATAATTGATACTGTTTTCTATAATTACTATGAGGCAAAGACTAAAAAAATCAAAAGTGAGGAATACAAAAAAATTGATGATTTCCTTGTTTCGAAAGGCTGTGCTGTTAATGACGAAAATTTTTGGAAGAATCTAAACCTCGATACTATTAAAGAATTGCATAAATTATTTTACCAGATGGATTTACCCAAAGATGTTCCCAATATCTGGAACTCCCGGTTTTCCGAAAAAATTTTCAACGGAGGAAGCCGTAAACTTGTTATGGCCCCGGTGCTGAATTATCTGAATAACCGCGCCGATGTTATGGAAAGGGATTTCACCTACCCCGGCGCCTTTTCCGATCGGGATTTGCGCTGGCTGCTGGGTGATTATTGGATGGTCAACAATTTTTTCCCCAGCCTTACATATGCGCTCGTGTTTTTCTGGATGAGAGGGATGTTTGGCGAATATCTTACCAATGGAATTTTCAAAATTTTATATGAAGTAGCCAAAGTAACCAGTCAAATGTCCATTTTCTTTTTCTGGCTTAATGGACGGCTCGGGGGCCAGGTTACCTTGGTCAGATATTTGGGCCAAAAAACTAATGACTTTTCCATACTTTTTGGGCAAAAGAACTACTTTTACATGGCTCCGCCGGTGGTGCAGTTCCAGGTCGAACAATGGCTCCGCCGGTTTTTCAGCGATAAATTCTTTGGCTGGTTTTTGGCGATTACCGTTTCGGCCGGTTTGATCGGGGGACTGGTGCCGGGAATAATCGGTTCTCCGGAAAATACCGTTGTTCCCTTCGTATTAATGTTTATTTATCTCTTTAACATCAATTCGTTGGTGCTGGTGCCTAAATTTATTGTTCCGCTGCTGGTGCGAGTACAAATTCAGAAAGAAGAAGGGAAAAAATTTAAGAAAAGTTGGACTTTACTTTTTTATCGATTGTATAAGGAATTGATTTTGGACTATCTCAGCACTACGCTGCTCTGGTTAATGAATCTGGTTATTAACCCGGAGGCCGCGCAGAACGCTTATCAGGCAGGAAGAATGAATAAGGATTTTAACTGGGGGGACGCTTCCAATGCTATGTTGATGGCTTTACAGATTAAAGGGTGGCCGTCCTCATGGGAGAATTTAGGCAAATATGTTTCGGGAAAATATAAGAAGCCAAGCATAAAGGCTATTGTTAATAATCTTCTTCATGAAAAAGATAAAAAAATAGGGGTTTCTCTCTGGGCGGCATTTTTAGTACTGGTGTTGGTCGGATCGATCTATTTGCAGATCAGTAGTGTAGGTTATCTATGGTTGTTTTCGTTCATTCTGGCCAGTTTCATTTTTGGCCCGTTTGTGGCTTATTTGATGGGGCAAGTCAGCCGGGTGGTGGAAAGAAAAGAATTTTCGCCAAACATTAATAAGATTAATATCGGCTTAGCCGGTCTGCAGGGGTTAATCGCTCTGCTCTATCCTCCCAGTGTCGTGCTTATCGTTATTGTGAACTGCCTTTACCTGAAATCTAACTGGAAAGCGAAAGTTAAATATACCGGAGAAGGTTTTTATTTTCAGCTGGCAACAATTATTTTGTCGGGAGCGATGATTGCCTTACTGCCTAATTTGGAGGTAACAAGAACTGTTTCATCGGTTTTTCTCTTTTTAGCTTTGCTGGGAACATATTGGAATACTTTGCGCGAAAAGAAACAGCGAGACAATCCCTGGGTGATCGGCATCGTCTCGGCGCTAACCGCAGGAATCGCCTACTTTGCCGCAAATCCTTCGTTGGTGATCGGTTTGGCGGTAGCCCATGTCGGCTTAGCTTTATATAATCTAAAGGAGCGTACATCCACAAAAACCAAGACGGCCTTACAGTCCTTCGGGTTTATTACCGGCGCGGCGATGATTGTATTTTTCTTAACCAGATCATTAACTTTTGCCGCCGTCGGAGCCATCTTAATCTTTGTCAGTGCTTTAAGCGTTTATTCCTTCGGCCGATTAGATCTTGCTAAGCCCGAAAAATTCAGCGGAGAACCGCGCATACGGAACAGATGGAAAACCCTGCGTAAAGTGGGCGCCGCGATATAAGATATTGCATAAGGATCTGAAAAATTCCTATACAACTATAGGGGTATTAGGGTATTGCGGGCAATCCCCGCAAAGCATTTTTGAGTGCCATAGGGGCTTTGCCCTTCTGGGCAAGTTAGTTCCCGAATGGATCAACTTGTGGTCTGGCCTGATCGGCGGCAATCAAGCGATTATTCACTGTAACAAGGGAGATGTTTGTCGTAAAAGAATACGGGGTCAGGTCTTGCAACAGGTCTTGCAATATAACATTGCATCTTGTCAATATTTGAGACCTGACACCACTTCTTGATAATTTTGGTGTGGCCACAATTGATCTCTTCTATGATCAAAATGTTGTCAATGTAGTGGATGCGACCTTAGTGACGACAACCTTAGCCAATACGGTATACTATATCAATACGGGGTTAAGTCCGGCGACGCTTTATTACTACCGGGTAAAGGCGACTAATGCGGCGGGGGACTCCGGCTGGTCGACCAGCGCTTCGGCGAGAACAAATTCCGGAGTATTGGTTGTTGATACTATCTCACCGGAGGTTTCTATCGTCAACTATCAGGATGGAGCAACGGTGTTTGGGATAGTGCCAATAGAGATAAAGGCTACAGATGCTTCTGGTATAAACAGTGTAGAAATTTACATTGATGATGTTT
>JBDRON010000075.1:0-8732 GCA_043810025.1 Elusimicrobiota bacterium | reverse complement strand
TTTCTACAGTTTTTGAGTGTGAACTTATTCGAGAAAACCCTTATTTATCAAGCATTTTCAAAGAACGATGATATTACGGAATCTCCGTATATCCAAAACGAATTGTTTTTTCAACAATATTCTGTGGGACAGTAGTGATATTTAAGTGGTGGTAAAAATCTTTTATTTGAAAGAGTAAATTTGATAAATAGTTATAGTTCGTACGACTGGCGTATTCAGGATTCAGAAGGCAATATAACTATTAGAGACGAAATAGAGAAAGAATATACAATTATATTAGTCGGTGCTTCAAATGTAAATATAGAATATACTGATAACAGTGTGTTTAAGTTTACTCAAGGAAGTATATCCGGTTCTGTTAACTCAACTATTCTGTCGATATATTATGCTAATAAGAGTTATTTTTTTCAGGACACAACTGGCGCCAATTCCAGTCAATTTACAATCACCAAATATCCGATGACCGCCCGTCCGGCTGCCGACTCAGCCACCGTAGCGGTAAATAAATTTGACACCACTTTAGCCAAAGGCAATATTCTGGCCGATTTTACCGCCGATACCACCAATGGCAACAATATCGATTTTATCATCGGAGAATTAAAGGCTGAGACGAACTATCTGGTAAAGAGGGCGGGAGAAAATTATTGTGTGGTCAAATCTAACGCTAACCAGTGTATAAAATTTTTCAACTCCGATTGGTCGGCAAAAACATTTACCGTGGAAGAAACTGATTTGCCTGCGGATACGGTTACTCCTCCGGAGATTGATATCGGCAATCCCCCGCCCCCATCAACCACTGTCTCCAGCGCCCCGCAGAATCTGGTTGCGACAACTGGGAATAATCAAATAGTTCTTAAATGGCAGGCGCCGGCCAGCGATGGCGGTGCGGCGATCACGGGCTATAAAATCTATCGCGGGTTTTCCAGCGGTACCGAGGTTTTGCTGACCGAAGTGGGGGTAAATACTGGTTATACTGATCTTGCGGTGAGCAACGGTGGTACCTACTACTATCAGGTAGCGGCGGTCAATAGTGTTGGGGAGGGAAACAAAAGCAACGAGGTAATGATCGTCTTGCCCGCTTCAGCCGAAATACCGAGGACCAGCGGTCAAGAGATAAAGGTCTACCCTAATCCGTATATTAAAGGGAAAGCTTCCAATGAAAAGATATTCTTCCTTAATTTGGAGAAAGAATCCACGATCAAAATCTATACCGCTGGGGGAGAGTTGGCGCAGGAATTAATCGCTGGCGCGGATGGTAAAGCGGAGTGGGATGTCAGTAATGTAAGCAGCGGGGTGTATTTGTATGTGGTTACTTCTTCAGGGGTAATGAAGAAGGTAAAAGTGAGCGTGATTAAGTGAGTAAAAAACGTTTCAAGCTTAAAGTTTATAAACGTAATCATTAGCCTGATGGAAATAGCTTGCTAGATTTTATCAATTATCGTTTTTACTTCTTCAATAAATAGTTCAGCGTTTTTAATTTGGGTTTCTGCTTCTTCCCGTGACACAATAACAAAATCCCCATAATCACTTTCTTCCCTTATGTCTTTTGCTTCCGCAAGGATCTTTCCATAAGTTTTATTGACTACGCCCTCTTTTACAAAATATTGATTGAAAAGCGAAATTATTCCAGAATGTTTTGTGCTATCTAAAGATTTTGTAGCTAATAAAGACCTGGCCGCAGAAAACATCGCATAATAAGACCGGGAAATAGCATCTTTATATTTTGTATTCTCAAATAATATCTTTGCCGATTCCAATTTTTCCTGGCTGTCACTTAAACGATATTTGGCCAAGTCTATCTTTTCATTCATAAAACTACACCTTCTTGCTGGATATTTTCAACGAATGGCGATCTTAATTTAATGTTTTGTTCAAATTCAAATTTGGAATAAATTATCAAAGACATCCTGTATCTATAGTCAGGATCTATGTCAAATAAAATATCATAGAGTTTATCTCGCAAAGCAATATCTTTATCTTTTACCACTACAAATATATCTATATCTGAATCCGGTCGAAAGTTTCCTCTTGCTTTAGAACCGAATAACTCTAACAAGAGCAAACGACTCCCCAATAGCTCTTTGATTTTTTGAGCCACTTTTTTAACAGCTTCTTCTTCCTCTTTTATAAGATGCCCGATCATTTTAATAATCTTTCTATAGTAGAGCAAAAAAAAGGTTGTTTTGCAACAAAATAATTTAATCCCAGGAAACGAGATTGGGTGTAAATTTTTTCCAAAATCAGTTTTTTGCTGGAAAACCTGCGGAAAATAATATTAATTTTTGAAATTTGCGACAGAAAAAGAGGACTTTAGTTCTATTGACAAAATATATTATAAAGGAATTTCAGACGGTGCAGTAAAAATTAAGCTGGGGTCATTTATTTTATATAGGTGACTTCGCATTGCTGATCATTTTGTTTTAAGTTTGGGCTAATTCGATTAAGCCGGTTTTCTCCATGCGGCGGAAGGTATCGACAATTAACCGTTGGGCCGACTCGATTCTTTTTGCCGGGATCTCGCCGCTTAACTCCATCTCTTGTTTGAGCATTTCGGCCGCGCCTTTGGAAATAGTTTTAGCCACCTTGTTCTTGATGGCCTGGCTGGTCCCTTTTAAAGCGATGGCAAAGGCGGGGATACCGGATTCCCGGACCAGGGCTTGGATAATTTTATCGCTCAGTTCGGCAATTTGGTCAAAACGGAAAATCTTTCTTTCCACCTTGTCGGCGAGGTCGGGGTTGACTTCCCGCAGTTGGTAAAGTAAGCGTTCCTGGGTTTTCTGGTCCACATGGTCAATAATTTCCACAAAATGATCGACCCCGCCGCGCATAAACTCAATCCGGTTTTTTAAATCTTCTTCCATGAGGATTACTTCTTCCGGGCTGGATTGTTTAACGGTGGCGATTTCCAGCATTACCTGGCTCTGTGTTTCCACCGGCAGTGCAGCGATAACCTGGGAGGAGAGATCGGCGTTCAAGTAAGCGGAGATTAAGGCAATCTTAGCCGGCGGTTCGTTAGCGACCAGATAGATTAAACTTTTTAAATTTTCTTCGTTGATAAAACCAAACCGCTTTTCTTTGCCGCCGGCCAGTTGTTTGCGGGATTCATCGGCCAACTGTTTTGTCTCCATTTGCCCTTCCCCAAACCGGCCGACTTCCAGCGATCCCTGACTATGCAGACGGGTATTGGCTTCGATCCGGACCACCTCCACTGCGCGGATAATACTTTTAAAAAAACTGTTCAGCGGACCGAATAAAAAGACGATCACAATCAACAGGCCAAACACCCAATAAATGTGGGGGGTAAGAAAACCTAACCAGCTATTCGCCGCATCCTGCCAGTTTTTTTTGAAGAAAGATTGACGAATATCGATCACATCACCGCGGCGGGCATCAAACCCGAGGAGCTTATCGACCTCGGTTTTCAGCCGGGTGATATCAGACTGGAGGACATCATTGCTAACAATAACGGTGATCGCAATTTTTTTGATTAAGGCCGGGCGGCTGACTGACCGCTGCATCTGTTCGTTTACCGGTTGAGCTGTATAATTTTGTGCCTGGACCGGGTTGGGGTTGATTTCGCTTTCTGGAATCCCGGGCATATATTCGTTAACCATTTCGGGTGGTAGGCCAATGGCCGAGTAGACGTTAGGCTGAGGTTTAGGGGAATTAGTTTCGACGGGTTCGATTTTTTTGTTCTGAGTTTCCCGTAAAACCTGTTCATTGGGGGAGATGTCCACGACGACGATAAGATCCTTAATTCCAACAATTTTTTCGGCGATATCTTCAACCCGTTTCTGGTAAATTTTTTCCAGGACCGCCTTCTCATTGACTATTTCCCCGCCAACTAAACTGCCCAGGGAAAGTCCCAAACAAACAATGATTGCTAATTTGCCCGGCATAGTTTTGCCCTCCTGATTAACTGTATAGGAATTTGGAAGTTGTTGAAGTGTTCCCCCTTTTGAAAGGGGGATTAAGGGGGATTTTGAAATATTGATCAAATCTCCCCTACCCCTCTTTATAAAAGAGGGAGAAAAAATACCCAACAGGTAGGAAAAGTTCCGAGCGAAGCTCGGACTAACTTGATCTTGATTCTGTTTTTTTAATTTTTTTGTCATTGCCTTAACCTCGTTTTGGCTTTATTTTATCGAATCAATTAATATTTTAAGTTTATCATTGCCGGGCTCGTTTGGCGCTAACTCCAACACTTTCAACCAGGCCTCTTTAGCTTTGTCTCTTTTGCCTAAAGCGTAGAAGGCCGAACCGAGCCGCTTGTAAGCCAGGACATTGGCCGGTTCCAGTTTAATCGCTTCCTGGCATTCGATTACGGCGAGGTCAAACTGTTTTTCCCGGAAATATCTTAACGATTTGTATAACCGTTGTTCGATTAGACTCCAGTCGCTGGCTAAAGCCTCCTGGTTCGATTTTAAGCCGGTGGTTTTTTCCATCTGGCGGAGCAGGTTGTAAATCCGTTCATCGGCCTTGTTGAGGCTGAAGGAGTAAAGCACTTCATCCAAAGCCTTCTGATCGTAGCCGGTAAGATAATCCCGGACCCCTTTCCGCAGCTCCTCCATCTCTTTCTTTTCTTCTTCCGCTTTTTTGAAGTAAGTGGTTACTTCCTCCAGCCGGTTTTTGGACATCAGATAAATTGGGCTGTTTTTGTATTTGCAGGCCGCGGCCAGTTTATCGGCAGCTTGGGTAAAAGAGCCCTTTTCGATTAAGGCCAGCCCTTCCTGGTAGTAGTTGTCCGCTTTCTCATGGCGCAGGATATTTACGCCCAGGCCGAACTTGTAGCCCAGCCCCATCCGCTGGGAGCCGCCCAGGGTGTGTGTCGCGTAAGCGTAATCCAGATAATAATTCTGATAGTTTAAGCCGATTCCGGCGCTATATTCTTCCCGGTCACTGCCCAGCCGGACGGCCAGGTATTTGAAACGGTATTCCGCGCCCAGATGCCAGACAATTCCCGCGCCTAAACGGTTTTCCAGATCCAGAGACAATAAGACTTTTTTGTTCAGCATCTGCGCCGCGGCGCCTAAACGGATTCCCATGGGCAGTTTGTCCGCGCTATCCGAGCCGTTTTTCTGGGAAAAAATATTTTGCAAATTGCTTGCCAGCCGCAAATTGTTAAAATATTTGTTGCTGCCCGTGATTTCGTATAATCCGTTCATGTCCAGTCCCAGGTGGCTGTTTTGGCGGCCGTCCAATAGGGAATCAAATTTTTTCAGACTGCCGCCGACGCTAAGCCCGTGCAGCACGTTGTAGGCGTAACTGAAGAGGTAAGCGCTTTCCATGTTTTTGAAACTGCCGGTGGCGATGTTGTCGGTATCGCGTTTTTCGGCTTCGCCGCTGCACAAACGGGCCAGGCTCAGTCCAAACGCGCCCCAGCTGACAGTTGGATAAACAAATCCGAGGAAATCGTAGACCGTGCCTTCCCAGAGGTTGGCGCGCAGCATGCTTACCTCTTTTTTATCCAGTTGAGTCATCGCCGCGGCGTTCCAGTAGCCAGCCGACCCGTCATCGGCCACGGCGGTATAGGCCTTGCCCAGCGCCAGGGACCGCGCTCCCGCCCCCCAATTCAATAACTCCCCGGTTCGTCCGCCGGTGGAAGCGCCGAGTAAGCTGATCGATAAACTATGGAGAAGAACGATGACTAAAATTCTTTTCATTGGTATCTCCTTATTGCTGTTTTATAAATTGAACAGCAGAATACAAATCGAAATAAAAAAAATCAAAGCCCCGATGATCAGGGTAATTTCTAAGGACCCATTGTTTTGGAAAAACCTTCTCCAATAAACGTATGTTGGTTGCTTATTGACTGCTTTGTTATTTGTTGTTAGATTTTGTTTGTTCATAATAGTAATTGTAATTCCTCCGACTAAAACTAAACTTCAACTACTTACTTTAATTTATCTGCCCACTATATGTATAGCTGAAAATGGTAAAATGTCAAGTAGATTTTAATTTAATCGATAGAAAATTGGAAGTTATTGAATTGTTCCCCCTTTAAGAAAGGGGGACTGAGGGGGATTTAGAAAATGTTGTCAAAATCTCCCCTACCCCTCTTTATAAAAGAGGGAGAAAAAATGCCCAACAGGTAGGAAAAGTTCCGAGCGCAGCGAGGGCTAACTTGGTATTTTACTATTACGCGACTTCTGCGAAGTAAGTGGTTGTCTTGCAGACTGGGGTGGATTATTCAACGGAATAATTGGGATTAAAGTGGATTATACTGGTAATCATCAATAGACAATATAGATTGAGGGGGGATATACAAAAATTATCCTTGATTGGCCGTTATCCGACAGTCTAGCGCACTACGCCAATCCGCCGGACCATTTTTGTTTTAGTCCCGTCCATACCTTTTGCTTCGATTACCGCCAAATACATTCCCTGGGCTACCTTCCGGCCGTCCTCGTCCGTGCCATCCCAGGAAATATTGTTGTTGCTGCCCGGATTGCCTTCCGTGCTGATTTCCCGGACTAGATAGCCCAAAAGGTCGTAAATCGTTATTTTTAAATGGGCGGCCTGGTTGAGGGTGAAATTTATTTTTGTGGAAGTTTCCCGGCTGTCAAAAGGGTTGGGGTAGTTGCTGACCGCGGTGAGCAGTTCGGCGGGCAGCTCCCCGACTATTACCGGGCTTTCCATCTCCGCCCATTCACTGGTTACCCCCGCCCCGTTCTGCACCCGCACCCGGTACTGATAGGTTCCGGACAACACCCCTTCCACCAAATAACCTAAAGAGGAATCGGCGCTATACTTACCAGCCGAAGCCGCCATAATCACTATTTTTATCGTTTTCCATACCGGGCTTTTCGTCTCCCTCTGCTGGATTTCGTATTGGGTTATCCCCGACACCCCGCTTTCGGCCGCCGGCAGTTTGATGTTGACATCATTAAGCTGGCCTTTTTTCACCACTTCGATTATTTTCGGTTTTTCCTTTAATTGCGGTTTAACGATATCGACGGTGATCCCGTCGCTTATCCCGGTATCGCTCCAATAATCGCCTAAACTATTGCGAACCTTGACCGAAAAATAATAGGTAATTCCGTTCTGTAAAATCAGCCCTTGTCTGGTCGCCTCCAAACTGTTAACGAGCGAGGTCCAACCGGCCACATCGGTGGTGGCCGAGGTCGTTCCAATCGCATAGAGGCTTTCCCCGATAGTTCCTGAGTAGACCTCCGCGGTCCAGCGGGCATGCAGGCTGGCCTGATTAGCGGTGTAGACACCGTCATCGATGATTAGCGGAGTGGTCGGCGTTTTGCCGTCTTTAATCGTCACAATGGTGCTGAGCAGGGGAAAATTGCTGTTCTCCACCTTATCCGGCACAGCCACTTCCAGGCCGCTTAAATCGCTGATTTCCACGCCGATATCTTTTCCCACCTCGGCGTTTAGATTGATCCCCAGCACAACAAAATAGGTTTTCGTCACACCCCGGCTCACTTTCTCCGGTTTGTTTAAGACAATTTTTATTTCCCCGTTAACAAACTGATCACTGCCGCCGCTAAGCAACAGATCTCCTGTATCGTAACTGCCGTTCCCGTTCTCATCAGAAACTATTTTTATTTTTTCAATATCGCTGTCCTGGCAATTACCCAGTTTCTTGATTTTAATTTTGTTCAGTTCGACGCTGTCCTGGTTGACCGTGACCGCCAACTTCAGTACGGCGTGTTCCCGTCCCTGGATCACGCTTTTTCCGCCGCCGACTAAATCCGTGCTGGAGATGGTCAAAGTGTCCGGGTTGTCCGCGATCGCGGCCAGCTTGGTTTCAAACGGTAAGCCGGTATTCGATACCAGATCCGGTTCGTCCACGCTGATCGCCGCCGGCTCGATTCTTAAGCCGACAGTTTCATTAACTATCGATTCTTCGCTTAATTCAGCCATCAGATAAAAATCTTTACCGGCCGTATCCACCACTTCACTGTTTAGCAGACTCAGGCTGGCTTCGCCTTTGACAAAAACATCCGTTCCGCTGGAGACCAGTCTCACCGCTGCCGTGGCGCCGGCGCCGATGTCCACCCACTCCGCGCCGGTCGGATCGGCCCGGTAAATTTTTATCGCTGAGACGGCGCTATCCGCTAAACTGCCGATTTTTTTCACTTTAATACTGCGCGCCACCGCTCCATTAGTCAAAGTTTGCAGACGCAGTTTGGCCATCGCCCGGGTTTTGCTTCCCTGTTTAATCTGCGCCGGCATTAAATCCACTGCGGTAACCGTCATCGTATCGATGGTCGGAATAATCACCCCTAAAGCCGAACTGTAAGGCAGCCAGGTTTTATCCACGCTATCGGCGCCCAGGTCGAAATCACTGTCGGCGCCGCTCGCTCCCAGAGTGGCTCCCACTTTGGCAATATTGCTTAGATCGTAAGTTAAATAATAATCCCGGGTAACCTCGTTCACCGTTTCCGCGGAAGCGAATTTTAAGGAGGCCGCCCCGCTGGCCATCACCGTAGAACTGACCAGCACGGTCTGCACCCCGCCATCCACATCCAGGGTAACCGCGCCAAAACTGTCTTTGCGGTATAATTTTACCGACTCCACATCGCTTTCACTGCCGTTACCGGTTAAACTTAGGCCCATCCCCGCCCAATTGATCACGTTGGCGGCGGTGCGTACGCTGTATTTCTCAATTACCGCGTTCCGGGCTCCCTGCTGGAGCTGTGGTTTGATTTTGCTTTCCGTGACCAGTTCCATGGTTCGCAGAGAATGAGTGACGGTGATTTCTTTGCCGGTGATTGGAA
>JBDRON010000074.1:0-20173 GCA_043810025.1 Elusimicrobiota bacterium | reverse complement strand
TTCATAAAACACCCCCACCCTAACCCCCCCCTCAAGGGGGAGGGAATCGCTTATTTAACAATCTAATTTACAATTTTTTTTCCTAAAACTTTTGACATTACCATATATTGTATCGTTTTAATAAAGTTCCTGCAACCGCTTTTTGGTTGCAGAACTATGTTCTAATTTCTTCTTCACCAACTGATAGTTTTTTTCGGCCAGTTCAAAGGCCGGGTTAATTTTTAAGGCTTCGGCAAACATTTTTGCCGCTTGCGGGTAATCCTCCAAAATGCCGAAGACTGAACCGAGGTTGTTGTAGGCTTCGACGTTGCTTGAATCCAACTTAACGGCCTCTTTAAATTCCTTAACCGCCGCGTCATAATCATCGATTTTAAAATAAACATTGCCTAAATTGTTATGAGCCTGGCTATCCTCCGGATTTAATTCGATGGCTTTCTTAAAATTATTCATCGCCATCTCGGTTAATCCTTCCTCCAGATAAGTTATGCCCAGCCGATTGTAAGCGATCGCATAATGGTCTAATATTTCGACTGTAAAATAATCATTGCCCGGCTTTTTTGAGCGGCTATATCCTCCGGCTATTTTGTGGTGTTCGACTAAAAGATGATCAAGGTGATTTTGGGCTTGCGCTAAATAGTTTAACTCCTGCCCTTTTTCCAAAACAACTTTGTCTACTAAACCCAACGGAACAGCTTGAAACCGCCGGGTATTTTTAAAACCTAAAAGATAAATTGGATAACGGGAATAATTATAAGAAAAAAATTGCCGCAAAAATTCTTCCACGGAAACTTCGTTTCTCAAATACGGAATCGACTGCGGCCAGCGCAACCGCAGCTCCTTTATCCCCCACGGGGAAACCCAGATTTCCGGAAACAGGCGAAGATCTTTCCTTTTCCGTTCCACTGCTTGTAAATAGGTGAGCAAAAATTGGGGCGAATCGCCGCTCACCGCTAAAAAGGAGTTCGGTTCCACGATCCGGAAAATGTTTTTGGCTAAATCGTAAGGGGCAAAATTATTCCGCTGATTTTGAGTATATAAATTTTTTCCGGCAAAAAGAACCAGAAAAAGAGATAAAAAACAACCAATATTTTTTTCTCTCAAACCTCTATCCCGGCCAACACTCAATAAACATTCCGCACCCCAACCGATGAAAAGACAAAAGGCAGCGCCGGGCAGTAGATAAAACCGTTCCAAAATGGCTTGAGAATGCCGATCAAAGGGAAGATTAGCCCAAATGATCAAGAAGGGTCCGGTAAAGAAAAAAATTAAAAGCCAAAAAATTGCTTCTCTTTGCCGGGATCGGAACAAATAAATAATTCCCATTAAAGCCAGTAACACCCCCAAAAAAGTAAAGGCCGAATAAAAATCGTAAAAAATTCGCAAAAATTGTCTCAGAGAAGAAAAGAAATTCCTCACCTGCGGGCTAGAAGTTAATTGAAAACTGCCGTAATCCGCCCGGCTGATTATTCGGACAAAATTCTTAAAATTGTCCGGCCGGCCCCAGTTTAATAAGGGTGATTGCTGACTGCGAAAGGGTAAATAAAAATAAATCGAAAAACCTAAAACAAAGAGAAAAAAACAGGTAAAGATATTGGCAGGGAACGGTTTGAAACCGTCCCCTACATGCCGGATAGTAGAAAGAAGTTTATAGAAAATTCCCGGGATGGACAGAACCAGGGTATGGTGATTGCCTAAGCCTAGGCCAAAAAGAAAAATCAGCAAAAAAAAACTATAATTTTGTAAAACAAAAATTAGAACCAGGGCAAAAAAAACATTCAACGAAAAAACTTCGGCGGCAATTGCCGCTTTGATAAAAAAAGGACTAAACCCCAAAAAACAGACAGCCACCAACGCCGGCAAAAGGGATAGCTTATTTTTCCTCAGGAGTAAGAAAAGAAAGGAAAGACCGGCGGCGCAAAAAAAAGCGGACATTAAGTTCAGCCGGTAAGCGCTATTGCCAAAAAAAGAAAGGACGATGAATATTTTTCCGAGCAAAACATAAGAGGATAACCGGGCGGATGCCCAACCCCTAAGGTAGCGGCGACGGCCGCTAATTCGGCGCTATCCCGGGGAGGAACAACAGGGAAAAGGGAAAAAAGATAGGCCAAAAAAAAGGAGAAAAAAATACCAGCAGTAAAATATTTATCGTATTTCATTATCAAATAGATTTAAGATGTAAGATTCAAGATTTAAGATCCCAGAAGCGAGTCTTTATACTTAAACCTTATATCTTACACCTTACATCTAATCCGCTTCCACCCTATTGATTATTGCGCCTAATTTTCTTAATTTTTTTTCGATCTGCTCGTAGCCGCGGTCGAGATGATAAATACGGGAAATTTCGGTTTTACCTTCCGCCGCCAAGGCGGCTAAAACCAGGGCCGCCGAAGCCCGTAGATCGGAAGCCATTACTTTGGCGCCGGAAAGATCTTTTTTCCCTTCGACGACTGCGCAGTTGCCTTTAATTTGCACATCCGCTCCCATCCGCTGTAACTCGCCTACATGCATAAAACGGTTTTCAAAAACGGTTTCTGTAATCCTGCTTCTTCCCTTGGCTATCGCCATCAAAGCCATCCACTGGGCTTGCATATCCGTCGGAAAACCCGGATAAGGACTGGTTTCGATATCCGTGGCTTTCAGTTGTTTATTTCCCGCCACCGTAATCTTATTATTTTCCAGAAAAACTTCTACTCCCGCCTCGCGAAGTTTTAAAATCACCGTTTCCAAGTCTTGAGGATTGGCGCCTAGAAGTGTAATCTTTCCACCGGTAATCGCTCCGGCCAGCAAAAAAGTGCTCGCCTCGATCCGGTCCGGAATAACCCGGTGCTTGATACCAGCCAGCGAAGACCCGCCTTCAATCTGAATTTGTTTTGTGCCCAAACCGGAAATTTTTGCCCCCATCCCGCCAAGCAGATTGCCTAAATCCACGATCTCCGGTTCGCAAGCCGCATTTTTCAGAACAGTTTTTCCTTCAGCCAACACCGCCGTCATCATTAAAACCTCGGTTGCTCCGACACTGGGATAATCCAGAAAAATTTGTTTACCGATCAACTTCCCGGCCTCGGCTTCCACATAACCGGATTCTACTTTTATTTTTGCCCCCAACGCCGTAAAACCTTTTAAATGAATATCAATGGCCCGGGCTCCAATAGCGCAGCCGCCAGGCAAAGAAACCCACGCCTTTTTATAACGGGCCAGCAACGGTCCCATCACCAGCACTGAGGCCCGCATCCGGCTGACCAGCTCATAGGGAGCTTCCCAACGAACAACCTTGCCGGCTTTTACCACAATTCTATGTTTTTCCAAAATTATTTCTTTCCCCAAATGTTCCAGCAAAGCGCAAATTGTCCTGACATCGACCAACTGAGGAACATTCTCTAAAACACAATCCTCATCGGTCAGCAAGGTCGCCACTAAACAGGGCAAAGCCGAGTTTTTTGAACCGCTGATTTTTACCTCACCCTGTAAAATTTTGCCGCCATTAATCACTAACTTTTGCACAATTTTTCCTCTTTTCTTCCCGCCAAAATCCGTTCCCAGCCGCTGTAATCTTTCTGGACAAAATCGAGAGAATAACCATTGGCGGTCAGCAATTCTTCGATGTCCTTCCTCTGTCCGGCGCCAATCTCCACAATCAAATAACCGGATGTTTTTAGATAGCGGAAGGCCTGGCGAAATATTTTTTGATAAAAATTTAGTCCGCGGGGACCACCGTCCAAAGCCGAAACCGGCTCTTTTTGGACTTCTTGACTAAGCATCGGGATTTCTTCAGTCGCGATATAGGGAGGGTTAGAAACAAAAAGATCAATTTTTTCGTTCAGACAGATATTCCGCAGAGGAACGGTTAAATCGCCTTTGAGAAAAGTTATCCGGTTTAAAACATTATGCCGGCAAGCGTTAGTGTAAGCCAGCTTTAAAGCCGGTTCACTGAGATCAATGGCATAAATTTTGGCCTGCGGCAAAAACTTGGCTAAAGAGACGGCGATATTGCCGCTGCCCGTGCCTAAATCAACAATCGCCGGATGAGAACAATTTTTTAACAATTCGATAGTTCTCTCGACCAAAAGTTCGGTTTCCGGACGAGGAATAAGCACGGCCGGATTAACCAATATTTTTAAACCCATAAACTCGGCATTCCCCAGCAGATAAGCCAGCGGTAACCGTTCCCGTCCCCTTTTCACCACCAACTCTCTTAACCGGCTTCTTCTAGCCTCATCCAGCACGGTATCCAGCTTTAAAAAAATATCCAAGCGGTTACAATTCAACACATGGGCGCAGAGTTCCTCAGCTTCCAACTGGGCCAGCTCGATACTGTTCCGTTGAAAATACCCGGCAATCCATTTTAATATTTCTTTCAGCGTCCAAACCTTTTCTTCCGTTTTCATAGAAATAGCTCAAAACTCAAAGCGCAAAACGCAAAACGCAAAGTGTTTTAAAGACTCGAATCTTTTAGCTTTTGACTTTATGTTTTGCGTTTTTCGCTTTGCACTTTGCGCTACTTTTATAGATCCAGGCAGACACCGCCGCGTAGACGGTGTTCTTCCCAATAACTTAGGATATCTTCCCAAAACCGGGTCCGCAGATAGCGGTCGCCGCCATCGGGAAAAACCACTACTATTACTGCTTGGTCCACTTTTTGAGCAACCTCAAAAGCCGCATGCAAAGCGGCGCCGGACGAATAGCCAACCAGCACCCCTTCTTCCCGGGCCAGCCGGCAAACCATTTCGTAAGCATCCTCGGTAAAAACAGAAATTTTCCGGTCGGCAAATCCCGGATCATAAATCCCGGGCTGAATAGAACCCTCCATATGTTTTAAACCTTCCAGCCCATGCAGCGATGCGGCTGGTTCTACGGCGATGATTTTGATCTGGGAGCGATATTCTTTTAACCGCCGGCCGGTACCCATCAAGGTGCCGCTCGTCCCGATGCCGGCAACAAAATGGGTAATCTTCCCCCCGGTCTGCTGCCAAAGTTCCGGCGCGGTGGTCAAATAATGGGCTTTCCAGTTGTTCGGATTATTATATTGATCGGGCATAAAATATTTTTGCGGATTTTTCTCATAACGTTTATGGGCTTCCAAAATTGCCCCGTCCGAACCTTCCAGCGGATCAGTAAAAATCACCTGAGCGCCATAGGCCTCGATAATCCGTTTTTTTTCACTGGCATTCTCCGGCATGACCAACTCCACCGGGTAGCCCAGAACCGCCCCGATCATCGCGTAGGCGATACCGGTATTACCGGAGGAAGAATCCAAAATAGTTTTGCCTTTGCTCAGTTTACCTTCCCGGATCCCTTCCAGCACCATCTGTTTAGCCGGTCGATCCTTAACGCTCCCTCCGGGGTTGGTAAACTCCGCCTTGGCAAAAATTTTCGAGCCGTTAGTCAACCAACGGTTAGTTTTTTCTAACTCGATTAACGGGGTATTCCCGATTCGGTCTAAGATCGTCATAGGTTTTTGTTGTTGAGTATTGTGTTAGCCAGGCAGGGGTGGGACTTGTCCCCGCCCTCTTATTAAAAAATTGTCTTGAATTTACTTGGCAACCTACCTACAAAAAACTGACCACCTCGGCCAATTTTTTTCTCTGCGGCATCGGGGGTTTAGTTTTCGCTTTGCCTAGCGGGACCAGCGCCACCAGTTCGTCGGCGGAATCAATTTTTAGAAATTTTTCCAGTTCTTTATGGGCGATCGTCGGTCCGGTCATCCAGCAGCTGCCGTAGCCGAGCGTTTCGGCGGCTAACAACATATTTTCTATCGCCGCGGCTACTCCTTGCAGACCGGCCGTCGTTCTATATTCCTCCTCTAACTTGTACAATTTAAGGATCCGTTGAGTGGTGGAATCATAAGGTTTTTTCACCACGGCGATCACCACCGGCGCTTTGCTAAAAAAGGTAAAGTAATTTAACGAATATTCAGAAAACTCCTTTTTCGCCTTCACCGATTTCATCCGCTTGGTCAATTCCTGAATTTTATCGACAATAATCTGGCGCATCTGACTTTTCGTCTGTTCAGAAGAGACAACAATAAAATGCCAGTTCTGTTTATTCCCTCCGGAAGGAGCCAAAATCGCCGCCTCCAAAATTTTCTCGATATCGACGCGTGGCACCGGCTCCGGCAAAAAATCACGGACACTGCGCCGTCTTTTCACCACTTCCCAAAAATCGTTAGCCGTCATTGTTTCACACATAAATACCTCCTCAAAATGGAGGTAGAGGTAGAGAAATAAATTAAAAAGCTCTGGATTTTTTTATTCTTTACCTCTACCTTTACCTATCTTTTAGCTTCTCGTCCGGACAATAAACTCTTCTTTTTTCCCTTGAGGACCGGTTAACTCCCAAAGATAATTTTCTGTTTTAGTCATTTGCCGCTGAAAAACCAATTTTATTTCCTGAATTTTCCTCATCGGAAATTACAAGTTGTTTCAAAGTGTCGAATACTATTTTAAACTGCTTATCATATTTTTGTTCCATATCATCAATTTTTTGCCAGATTTCTTTGTTATCAAACATCATCTTTCTTAGTTTAATAAAAGTTCGAACAATTTGAATATTTACTTGGATAGCTCTCTTGCTATTTAAAACACTGGAAAGCATTACTATGCCGTGTTCGGTAAAAGCTACGGGGAGTTTCCTAGTACCACCCCATCTTGATGTGCCAAATTGGCACTTCAAATCATTAAACTCTTTTCTCGTTAATTGAACCATAAAATCTTCTGGAAACCTTTCGATATTTCTCCTTACTTGTCTGGTTAATTGTCTTGTTACTACTCCATAAAGAAGAGCTAAATCCCTGTCCAGCATTACTTTTTTTCCTCTAATCACGAAAATCTTAGCTTCTATTTGCCGTTGCAAAACCAACTCAGTCATGGTTTTTGCCCTTCCTTACTCCGCCCAAAGTTTTATTTTTTCCCAAACTTATCAACCTCCTCAACTATCCACCATAGATAACCCCCGTCCCTGACTCCATAGTCCATGGCTCCATAACAGAGATATTTGCTGTCGGGACTAAAAGCAAGGGAGTAGATATAATCATGTTTATTTCCTTCCTGGCCATTGAGAATAATAAAATTTTTAATTTCTCCTGCCGAGAAACTTCCCTCTGTGGCTACATAAGCAAATTGCTTACTATCAGAACTAAAAGTAAGTAAACTTACACCATCGTATTTTTTTTCCTCTTTACCGTTAATCACAACAAATTCTTTATCTATTTTATTAACATCTTCAGTTGATTGCATCGCCGTATAAGCAAATTGTTTACTATCAGCGGAAAAAACCAGATCATGTATATCGTCATACTTCTTTCCCTCTTTGCCATTAAGCACAATAAACTTTTTATTCTCTTCCCTTGCTAGATAAGCAAGTTGTTTGCCATCCGAGCTAAAAATAGGGACACCAACCTCGTCGTATTTTTTCTCGTTTTGACCGTTAAAAACAATTTAATCGTTTACTATCTTTTGTTGTTATATAAGCAAATTGTCGCCCATCAGGACTAAAAACAACACCTTGCTCATCAGGATAATATCCCTTTTCAGGAATTGTAGCCAGTTTTGTCGTTTGTAAGTTTATGGAAGAATTATCAGCAGTTTCGGCATTTTTTTCCCCGGTAAATTCAGTAATAAGCAAGCTAGTTAAAACAACGATAATCCATTTTTTATTTTTCATTCTCAGTTTCCTTTTTTATTTACTACTCTCAATGTTTCTCCCCTTTTTTTGAGGTGACATTCTGTCACCTCAAACTCTTGAACTCTTCCTTTTCTATGGCAAGGGACGATTTAAATCAATGTTCAAATCCCCCTCCCTTTACAAAAGGGGGAAAACACAAAAAAACAAGTTTTTTAATTCCCGAACATGTGATTATATTAAATCTGACTAATCCGGTCAACAATTTTTGAGTTTTCGGCCTCAAGCGCGGTTCTTGGCGTTATTGCCGCCAGGGGTACCATTGTTGTTCTTGCTGGATGGAATAAAGGAGGGGACGATCGCGGTTGGCGACTTTCAGATTGATGGTTACCCAGAATTCTTTGGCCTCGGGAAGGAGGCCGGCGGCGGCGCGCTGACGGACAAAACCGGCGAGTTCCCAGCAATGCAGATCGCGATAAATTTTTAGCTCTCTTTCCGCTTCTTCAAACTTATCCACGTGCAAACCGGCGTAGAGGACATTATAGCGGCTGGTAAACTGAAGCCGCCATCCCCGGGTCAGCCAGAAATTTATCCCAAACCGGGTTTGGATTTCCCCCCGTTGGGTGGATTGATAGGAGTTACCCCAAAAAAGATAATTTTTTGCTTCTTCTCCCAGGGAAAGCTCGTTCTGGACAAAAAGCGCCCGTCTAGAGAAGATATCGTAACTATGATTAAAATACAGATTAACTTTTTTGTAGGGAGTCAACTGAAGAACAGAGTTTAAGGGATCTAACCGTTTTTGCCAGTCGCGGCCAATTACTTCTCCTTTGTAGCGGCGTAAATTATATCCGCTATACAACCGAAGACTGCCCCGTCTGGACCAGAGAGAGTTGGTCACCAAAACCAGACGGTTTTCCTCCACCCCCCGGTAAGGATCGTCTTCCAGCTCCCACTTCTTTTCCAGCTTCTGTTTAAAATAATGGGCTACATCCAGATCCAGCCAACGGGTCATCCGGGTGCGCCAATTAAACCGGGTAAAATAACGGCTTTCATAAGTGTCCCGGCGGTCCAGCCTGTTTTTTTTGTTGGACCAGTCTTCGCTAAATCCTAAAGTCGGCATAAGGGTGATCCGGCGGTTTAACCGAAAACTGTTGCTTAAATCCAATCTACCCTGCATTGTTTGTTGATAATATTTTTCGCCCGGCTGAAAAGTGTTGTTGGCCAGAAAAGATGTGGAATAATAAAACGGCAGATATTTTTTTTTAACCGGCTGGGTAAGAAAACTGAATTGCGGGGCATAAAGCGTTTGGGTAACAAACTTTAGTTTGTTTTCATCCCAAATATCCACCCGGTCAACAGTTAACCGGGAAATGCAGCTCGGCCGGTTGTAAGCCAACGATAAAGAAGAGCGCAGTTCTTTGTTTCGCCACTGCCAATCACTGCGGTTATAAAGATCGTTAAAAGTATCGTCGCTAAAATAATTAAAATTCAATATCCCGTTGAGGTTATCGGTAAAATTTTGCGTATGGTAAAAACGGGTATTCCAACGTTCACTTTTTTTTCTCACCAACGTATCGCTAGTCTGGATTTCCTCCGTTTCCTTAATGTAATAACTGAAAAACGAACCATTGATCCGTCCGGGAAGATTATAATTATACTCCAATCCTTCACCCCAGCCTAACCGGTTGAAATAATCCAAATAAAGCTTAGCGTAGGTATTTTTTGTCAGCGGGTAACCATAAACAGTTTTCAGGTAAACCCCTTCCCGCCGGCCGTAACCGGGTTTTATTTCGATACTGTAATGCCTGGGTTTTAATGAACGATAAAAAAAAGGCCAGTAAAAAATGGGGAAGTCGCCAACATAGACGATGTTATTGAAGGAGGACATTTTTTCGCCGATAACCATTTTTGCCCAGGGATTATGCGCAGAATAATGCGGTTCAGCTAAATCACAGCTGGTAATATTCACATTGGTCAGCAAAAATTCGTTCGGCCGGATCTCTTCGATTTTATCCACGGTCAGATACCAGGGCGGATATTTAATTTTGGCTTGCAATATTTTTCCCAACCGCGAAACCGCATCATACTCCCCATCCCGGCCTTCAATTTCCGCCGCTCCCTGTTTCATCAGCATCGGACCTTTCAGGGAAATTATTTTTTTATCCAACCGGTAAACGAATTCATCTCCGGTCAGCACCGTCTCCCCCTGCGTAATCCGGATATTCCCTTTCCCATAAACAACATTCTCGTTTTTCCGGTATTCAACAAAGTCCCCCCGCAATTCCAGCGCCTGCACCGCCGGCTCCGCGGAAAAAGAAAATTTCGCGCCCGCAAAAAAAACTATTAAAATAATTAAAATTAATTTAATTTTCATTTTCTTCATTATCCCAACGGGGCGAAGGATTATTATTGCCTTTCCGAGAACTCACAACCTCAAGCTTTTTAAGTTTTTCAAAATGGACTTAAATTCTATTGTCTCTTAACCTAATTACCTAACTCCGTCCCCTATGTTTAGCAAGGCGGCGCCGACTACTCCCAGGTTTTGGGAATGTTTGGTGATGATGATTTTGGCCGCTTTTACCGGGGTGTTAAAGGCGCGGCGGCTGAGGACTTTTTTTAGAGCGGGGAGGAAAAATTTTTGGGCGCGGGAAACGCCGCCGCTGAAAACGATCATTTCCGGGTTCAGCAGATTAACTATGCCGGCCATCGCGATACCCAGGTTTTCACCTATTTCCTGCCAAAGGCGGAGGGCCAGTTTATCCCCTTTTTGGGCGGCTTTGGATAAAGTACGCGGAGAAAGGTGAATTGATTTATTTTTTATCCAGTGATAGAGAAGGCTTTTTTTTCCCTCTTTAGTTATCAACCGGTACTGAATTATTTTGGATAAATAGGCGGCGCCCACATAACGTTCCAGACAGCCGTTGTTGCCGCATTTACAGAGCGGGCCATGGGGATCCAAGGTAAGATGGCCGATTTCTCCGGCGCTGCCCGTGGCCCCGCGGTAAAGCCGGCCGTCGAAAATCAGGCCGCCTCCGACGCCGGTGCCCAAAGTGACACAAACCAGATTTTTTATTTTATTTTTTCCTTCCAGGTAATAAGCGCCCAACGCCGCAACGTTGGCATCGTTATCCATCACGATCGGTAAAGATATTTTTTTGGCCAACTCCCGGACTAAACAAACATTCCGCCAGCCTAAATTTGGGGAAAACCGGACCATCCCTTTCTGGTAATCAACATCCCCTGCGCAACCGATTCCCAAACCACGGATTTTCCATCTGGATAGATCCAAGGTCAAAGTTTTCACTCCAGCCACAATTGCTTCGACAACTTTTTTGGGCGATGCTGGCTGCGGGGTAGGTATATTTAACCGTTTGATTATTTCACCAGCCGAAGTTACCCCGGCTAGAACTATATTTGTCCCCCCTAAATCCACACCGAGAAAAATATCCCGCTTCATCAATGCTCTTCCCCCCTGACTAAAATTTCACTAACAACTTTTAGGCTAATGACTCTTAGGCTGTCTTTCTCCCCATCTCCATAAACAGCGTCCGGACTTCTCCGACCAAATAGAGCGAGCCGGCGATGCAAATCAGGTCTTTTTCGCCGGCCGTATAGAAGGCTTCTTTCAAGGCTGAGGAAAGATCAGAAAAAACTTTTATTTTTTCTTCCGCAATATAGTGACGGGCAATTGGTTTTAATTCTTCGGCCGGACAGGCCCGCGGATTATTGGAGGATTGGGTAATAATTAATTCGCTGACCGCCGGGGCAATTTGTTTGAACATCTCATCCGCATCTTTATCCTTAAAAATCCCAACGACTAAAATTAACTTCTGGTGAGGAATAACCTTTTTAACCAAATTTTTTCTTAATATTTCCATCCCCTGCGGATTATGCGCCCCCTCCAAAACCACCTTCAACTTTTTATCAAAAATATTCACTCCAAACAGCTCCATTCTGCCCGGCCAATAAACTTCTTTCAATCCCCGGCGAATATGTTTTTCACTGATCGCCGCTCCCTTGGAAATTAGAATCTCAATTGCCGCGATGCTCAAAGCAGCATTAAAATACTGATGTTCACCCAAAAGTCCAATCTCTAAATTGGAAAAATTTTGATTTATACCGGTATAATTAAATTCCTGATCTTTCGTAAATTTTATTTCTTTTCCTAAAGCATATAGCTTCGCTTCCCGGCTGGCGCAGACAGTAGCGATTGTCTCTCTGGCTATCCTCTCCGCTCCAGTGACCACAGCGCCTTTATCCCTGATTATTCCGGCTTTTTCATAAGCGATTTGGGAAAGCATCGTGCCCAGATAATCAGTATGTTCATAATCAATATTGGTAATAATACTGACCAAAACATTTTCCACCACGTTGGTCGCATCCAGCCGGCCGCCCATCCCGGCTTCTAAAACTGCATAATTAACATTTTTTTCCCGAAAATAGGCCAAAGCGGCAACGGTAAGCACTTCAAAGTAAGTTAATTTTAAATCTAAGGTTTGGTTAAAAATCCGGATTTGCCGAAGCAGACTAAGCAACTCGTCATTTCCGATCAACTTTCCATTGAGCTGAATTCTTTCCCGCACATCCTGCAGATGGGGAGAGGTGTATAAACCAACCATGTATCCGGCCACTTCCAAAATCTTGCTGATAAAAGCCGCGACTGAACCTTTTCCGTTGGTCCCGGTAATATGGATGACCACTAAATTTTTTTCCGGGTTACTTAATAAATCAAGTATAGCATGGACCCGCTCCAACCCAAAATTAATACCCAGTCTTTCCAGCGAATTCAGCCAGTCGAGAGGGGAATCATCCGGCTTCTTTAAATCTTTTGGCGGGATTTTGTCCATCCAAGTTATCCTCGTATAAAAGCGCAAAATGCAAAGCGAAAAACTCAAAGTTTAAAAACTTTTAAAGACTCGATGCTTTTAACTTTATACTTTACGTTTTGCGCTTTGCGTTTTACGCTCTTAGGTTACGATTCCTCCTGCTTGTTTGCCGCAGAATTAAGGAAATTTAACACTTTCAGGATGGTGTCTTTTAAATCTTTCCGTTCCACAACCATATCCACCAAACCGTGCTGGAGCAGAAATTCGGCTTGCTGAAAACCCTCAGGCAATTGCTGACGAATCGTTTGTTCAATTACCCGCGGACCGGCAAAAGCGATTAAGGCCTTGGTTTCGGCGATTAAAACATCACCCTGCAAGGCAAAACTGGCGCTCACCCCACCGGTAGTCGGATCAGCCAGCACAGATATAAACAAATTACCGGCCTGCTGGAAACGGGACAGAGCCGCCGTAGTTTTAGCCATCTGCATTAAGGAAAGGATTCCTTCCTGCATCCGGGCTCCTCCGGAAGCCGAAACAATGATTATAGGAAGTTTTTCCGTCATAGCTTTTTCGATCGCCCGGGTAATCTTTTCACCCATCACCGAACCCATACTGCCACCCATAAAAAAGAAGTCCAGCGCGCAAATTACCACCTGATGTTCGCCAATCTTACCCGTCCCGCAAATAATTGCTTCCTTTAACTTGGTTTTTTTTTGTTCTTCGATTATCCGTTCCGCGTATTTCTGAGTATCGAAAAACTCCAACGGATCTCCAGCCGACAAGTTTTTGTCAATCTCTTTGAAACTTTTTGCTTCCAAAAGCTGGGCAATTCTTTCCTTGGCATTAAGCCGGAAATAATACCCGCATTTCGGACAAATTTTAAAGTTAGCCTTCAACTCTTTTTGAAAAATAATATTCTGGCACTTATTACATTTCGTCCAAAGCCCGGCCGGAACACTTCTCTTACTATGCTGATGCTGCGGCACCGATTCTGCGATCATATTTTCTTCCTCCTGTTTCACGATAATTTTCTTTCTCAATTTTCTCATAATATTTTATTTTTACCCGGATCAAGCTGTAAAAGAAATTCTTCGCAAGGGAGACAAAGGATCCCCTCTTTCATCAACCGTTCTTTTCCCCGATATAGTAAATAAGCGCTGCTTTCCGGATAATCAGTCTTAAAACTACGTAGTGAGCGTAGATCTTCCGGGCGGATCCGTGAAGTATTTTTTACTTCTATCGCCCAAAATACATCCTCTCCATAAACGACAAAATCCACTTCGGTTCCGGAAGAAGTTCGCCAGAAATAAAGCTTATTTCTCTCGCCACGATATGAATTCCAAGCTAAAAGCTGCTGGGCGATTAACCCTTCCAGAGCCAGGCCTTCGATCTCTTCGGGGCGGTCCAACTGCCCCGCCGGACGGATGGAACGATAAACACCCGCATCAAAATAATAGAATTTCAAATGATTAATCATCGCGCGTTTGGCCCGTTTAGTAAACACCGGAAGACGAAAAGATAACAATAAATCTTCCAATATTGTTAAATATCCCTCGACTGCTTTTCTCTCCACCTCGCACTCCCGGGCCACATTGCTAATATTCAGCACCGATCCATGAGAAAAACTAACTGCTTCCAGAAATCGAGAGAAGTTCCCGATGTTTCTGACCAAACCTTCCATCTGCACTTCTTCCCGGATATATAAAGCGATATAAGATTTAAGGACGCTCTGAGCATCGGGGGCCGATACGACTAAAGGAACCAAACCTTGCTTCAGAGCCGACACAAGATTAAACTTTTTACCCAGTTCCACCGCCATAAACGGATACAGAGACCTCTTTACGACCCGTCCGGCCAGCAAATCCACCCCGGTTCTCTTGAGTTTACGCGAACTTGATCCGGTAAGCACAAATTGAATCTTTAACTTTTTTTCAATTAAGGAATGCACTACGCTCAAAAGTTCCGGACTTCTTTGAATTTCATCAATCACCACGGTCTTTTGATCCGGATCCGCTAAAACCGCCTCCCGCAGACGCTCAGGCCTCGCGCTATACGAGCGAAAAACCTCCGGCTCAAGTAAATCTATCCACAAAGCCTGAGGATAAGCTTGCCGGAGCAAGGTCGATTTACCCGTCCCGCGCGGGCCAAAAAGAAAAAAACTTTCTTTAGGAAGATTAAATATTCTCAGAATCACCGTTTCCATATTCAGTCCAAATTTGGAGTTAGAGTTTCCATAATCATAACATATCCACTCACCTTTGTCAATTCATGTTGTTATTCATTGCCTATTTCAACCATTTTCTTGTTATTGACAATAACACAACTGGGAAGGCTCCACAGCCGCAATTTTAGAAATAAAATCATGACTTGAAACTATTTTCAATTTTTTAGCGCTATTCCATCCATTAATAACGATTTTATTGCCGCATTACCAAACTGATCAATAGCTATTTTGACTTCAAGCCGTTTACCCCGATATCTTTCGATCTCCTTCCCTTTTCCTTCAGGAACGAAATAGTTCTCAATCCCGTAATCTACAATCAAATTTTGATAACCATGATAAACATGATAAACATTTTTTACTGTTCCTTTAAGATACAATTTTCCGTCATCACGAATATTTTTATAAATTTTAAGAGGCACCCCATAGCCATTCTCTTCTTTTAAAGCCAGATAAATTTTATCACCGTTTTGAAAGGAACTATTATCAGCAGAAATTTTATTTAAGTCTAAACTACTAATTTCGTAACGTAAAACGACATAATCGCCTCTAAATAGGTCCCGTGGATCAACAGGAACAGTTTTTAACAAAACTTGTTTGCCGGTACGCAAGGTAAATTCTTTGGTGACAATAAAACCAACAATGATAATTAGCCAGATAACGCCGATGAAAACAAATAATTTGTTCTTTTTCATCTTGTTTCCCCAAATTGTTGTTTCAGCTGTCTGCGTTTTTTTTCCAAGACTATTCCACCCAAGACCAGAATTACACCGCCAACCATAAAGAAAAACGAACGTGGAAATAATTTCCAAAAAAAGTCAAAATAACGGGCACCTACAAAAACCCAAAGAAAAGTAATCCCTATATTTACCAACTTCAGATCTTCCCGACGGTAACCGATAAAAAGGAGTATTAAAATAATTCCAGCCATGATCAGATTGAACAAAATTGGATAGATAATTGATGCCGAAGGAAAAAAGAAAAATATCAGAACCACAACCGATAACCCCAAACCGGTATAGCCTTCAAAAACAAAAGTGTCCGACTCCGAAGGGTTGAACAATAAATTAACAATTACAAAAATTATGGCTAAAACAGAGAAGATCGCAAACCAAGCGGAAAATCGGGAAGAAAATTGCATCATTTCCTTCCCTGAATGCAGATCAAAATAACCAGCAGAAAATGGTTTAAAGGTGAGAATAAAAAGGGAAAGTAACGCAACTCTGATTGCGCTAATCCTGAACATCCTCGCTACCCCTTTTAACTCCTCAAAAAAATAATGTATCCCCCCAATTCCAAAAAGTAAAATTCCCGCAACCAGATACAAAATTGGCAGTCCTGCAAAGTCACGTTCAGTTTGCGGGAAACGCCCCCCTTTAAAAACAAACAAACCAATCCAGACAAAAAACAATAATGAAGCTAATCCGGCTATCGGTTCTGTTTTCAGCGCATAAATCAAAGGAAGAATACCGATCAACCAGATTAACACCAAAACATGACTATTAGCCTGAATATGATAAATCTGGGCAATTAGAAAGATACTGGCCCCAAAAAGTAAAGCGCTAAGAAATATCAGGGCAGCGCCTACCTGGATTAAGCTTTGCTGCCGGTAGCGGAGCACATAACCTAAATAATAGACAACTGCTGTGCTGCTTAAAAGAATTAATACTTTGACAATATTATCCATCCCTTGCCAATTAGAAGCAACAAACAGGATAACTCCAATACCCAATAGTATTGCGCCAATAGTAGACAAAACGACAATCAATTTATTCGAACTGCTCTCTTCCTTACGCTGGCAAACATCGGCAACCATTTTTTGCGCCTGTTCCGAAGTAATCATTCCTTCCTTCAGCCACTTTTCAATTAGTTCGTTGTCAATCATTGCCTTATCTCCTTTGAAGTTATTTCTAAACAACCCTGCGGCGACAAAAATACAGATTATGTTTACCCTAATCGCAAAATCTAATCCTCTATAACCGCGATGGCTTGCGGAATTCGACAAAAAACAGCTTCATTTTTTTCGATCCATTCTAGGGAAAGGGCACTGCCGATGATGCTGCGGCACCGATTCAGCGATCATTTTTCTGCATCCTGTTTCACTTACTTTTTACTAAAACTTTGTTTTCACTCCCATCAATATTGGATACACATAAATTTTTATTTTCAGTATCAGAATAAGCAATTCTTTTACTATCTGGGAACCACTTGGGAGAACTAATTCCTTCAAAAATCTTTGTCCAATTAGTCTCTAGGTCAACAATTCCTACTTTGTAATTAGGCATATGACCACCGGCAACTTCCCAGATCAACATCCTTCCGTTTGGGGACCATTGCGGATTAACCCAACTTCCATTTTCTGATACCGGACGGGCATTCCCGCCATCAGCATCAGCAACCCAGATCCTTTGATTTTTTTCATCCGCTTGCACATAACTAAAAGCTATCTTTTTACCATCGGGAGAGAGAACGACCGGTCCCATAAACGATCCATTTTCACTTTCCGAGGAATCGATAATTATCTTTTTCTTATTTTTTCCATCAACATCGGTTATCCAGAGATCACCATAAAATCCTCGATTTAAATCCGTTATGCCTGAGATATAAGTTATTTTTTTTCCATTGGAAGAAAATGTTGGATAAGTACAACTTTTATCCTTTTCCGATGTTAAATGTTCGATCTTTTTTGATTTTACATCAACCAAACAAATTGAACCTTCCCATTCTTGTCGGCCAATTTGTTCCAAATAATGATAAACAATCTTTTTTCCATCCGGCGACCACCGAAAATAAGAAAGAAATATAAAATAAAAACCTTCTTCAGTTCTCCAATCTATGGACAATGCTTTAAATAATGACGCTAATTTCTGATTATCGCTCCCATCTTTTTTCATCACCCATAATTCAGGACCGTTTTCACCATCACTTTGCGCTTTCTTCCCATAGCTTTCCAGCTTAATATAAGCAATCCTTGAACCATCGGAAGAAAAAGCCGGAAATAAATTATGGGCCAAATTTTTGGAAGACAAAACTTCTTTCTTCTTGGTTCCATCGCTATTGATGATAAAAAGAGCATTTTCATTTTCCGCATCCCCATCTCTAAATTGCATATAAACAATCTGTTTTCCATCCGGTGAAACATCAAGATAGTTAAGGCAGCCAGAGAAAAAAAAGCACAAGAAGAACATAACAATTCGATATCTATTCGACATTATTTGCCCTCAAGAGTAGTTCTATGTATAAACTTTTGAATTCGACTATTTCCGGTATCAGCCACATAAACATTCCCAAATCTATCAACTGCCACTCCACAAGGGTTATTAAATTCGCCATCACCACCACCTTCGCTTCACTGTTTTTCACCCCACTTAACAAGCAAAACAAAACAACAGTCACCATATATTTTGCAAATTTACTTCTCATCATTTTTACTCCAGACAAACAAAAACTATTCCGCTAAAACAACAAATTTTTGCACAATACCAAGATATTGGTCAGCAACATAGACACTACCTGCACCATCTACCGCCACCCCGACTGGTTCAACAAACTCTCCGCCACTACTGGCTTTATCTATTTTCAACAAAAAATTTCCCTGACTGTCAAACTTTTGAATCAATCTCATATCAGCCACATAAACATTATTTTCTTTATCCACAGCTATCCCAAAAGGATAGTTAAATTCACCATCCTCCCAGCCTTCTTTACCCCACTTGAGCAAAAAATTCCAGTTTTGGCTAAATTTTTGGATCCGATGATTATAAGCATCAGCCACATAAATATTACCTTCACTATCAAATGCCATCCCTCTCGGGCCATCGAATTCACCGTTGTCACTGCCTTTTCTTCCCCATTTTGATACAAAATTACCATTAGGATCAAATTTTTGAATACGGTCATTTTGATCAGCTACATAAATACTATCTTCCTTACTGACCACTATTCCGTTAGGAAAACTAAATTTCCCTTTGCCACCGCTTCCACGCTCTCCCCATTTTAACAAAAACTTACCATCGGTATCAAATTTTTGAATCCGATTATTGGCGCCATCCGCAACATAAATATTTCCCTTTCGATCAAAAGAGATACTCCTTGGCCATATGAACTCGCCATCGCCAGCGCCGCGGCTTCCGAATTTGGCTAAAAAATTACCCTGACCATCAAATTTTTTGATGCTGTTATTACCTTCGTCAGCCACATAAATATTATTTTTATCATCTACCACTACATTAGATGGCCTATCAAAAGAAAACTTCCCTAAGTCGATACCATCTTTACCGCCTATTTTCCAAGCAATACTATATTTATCGTTTCCCCCTCTTATTATTGTTTTTTTCTCAATCTTATTTTTTATTTCCACCTTCGAACTTACCTCACCAAGCACATCAAATTTGGTAAATTTCTGAATCCGATTATTCCCAGAATCCACAACATATATATTCCCTTCACTATCAACAGCTACACCTGTAGGTTCACTAAACTCACCAACAGCGTTACCCTTATTTCCCCGTTGAAACAAAAATTTACCATGGCCATCGAACTTTTGAATCCGGTTATTTCCGGTATCAGCTATATATATATTATTCATTCTGTCTATAGTCAAACCTTGAGGGTTTGAAAATTCTCCCGCATTCCCACCTTTTTGACCCCATTTTAAAAAGAATTTTCCATTAGAATCAAACTTTTGTATCCTGCAATTATTAGAATCAGCTATATAAATATTATCTTTATTATCAACAGCAATACCGTAAGGCTCCAAAAAATCACCATTTTTCTTGCCACTCTTTCCCCATTTCGATAGGAACTTCCCTGCACTATCAAATTTTTGAATTCGATTGTTATTGGTGTCTCCGATATAAATGTTGCCTAAACTATCTACCGCTATTCCACAAGGAAGATTAAATTCACCATCCCTGTTTCCCAAACTGCCCCATTTAAAAACAAATTTTCCTTCTTTATCAAATTTTTGGACACGCTGATTGCGTTTGTCAGTCACATAAATATAACCACTCTGATTCACTGCTATACCTAAAGGAAAAGCAAAACTACGACTTTGCTCGCCGATTCGGCCAAATTTCAATAAAAATTGTCCCTCACTATCAAATTTTTGCACTCGATTATTGATCACTTCCGTTATATAAACATCGTCGTCTTTATCAATAAATATTCCGGAAGGCTCACAAAACTGACCATCACCTTCACCTTTGCCTCCCCAAGTCAATATTGAGTGATCAACTTTATTTAGATTATTGCGCTGTTCAGTTAACGCGGATTGGTCACTACTAACAATAGGTGAACTCTCAGCAAGCTCTCCTTCAGATTTAGTGCTAGAATTATTTTCAGAACTGTCCATTGATAGAACATTAGCATCGTCCGATAAATTACGATTAGTTGCTTCATTAACTTTATTGTAAATAGAATTGAATTTCGCACCAAATTTAAAAATCGAGTGTTTGTTCGGATCGGCTACATAAACATTACCCTCGCCATCTACAATTAACCCGCTCGA
>JBDRON010000073.1:0-2864 GCA_043810025.1 Elusimicrobiota bacterium | reverse complement strand
GGTGATCCGGAAATCCCTGCCATAGAGGGGCAAATCAAAAAGTGTGTTCTTTGCGGAAACTGCACCAAAACCTGCGAAACTATTGTTGGCGCAAAACTAAAAGAGTTCAATGAGAATTATCGCAATGATTTGACAAAGATATAATGTCTTGGTATAGTTAGTATATCAGATTAAGGAGGGAAAATGACGAATTTTGTGATTTCCTTTCCGCTTGTGGCGGGGAGGATTGTTCTTTTAAGCGTTTTTTCGAATTTTTTCCTGCCCTTGGAAGATTTTGTGCGGGGTTCGGTCGTACTCTATTTGTTCAGCGTTAGCTTGTTCGGAGTCTGGCTACTCCTCAAGAAAACCGAGCCGCTGGAAAAAACGGACAACATTTCCGAAATGTATCCATCAGGGGTGGCCTAAGGCCACCCCTCGTTTTTAATTCTGCTATTGACAAAATAAGAGATTGTATGCTACACTTATAGTATCGGAATAGGAGGCCGATAGAATGAAAAAATATTTTACCGTTATTCTGATTCTTTTCTTTTTTTCTTTGCCGGTTTTTGCGAAAATGTCGTATCTGGAAAAAGCGTACTTCGGTGCGTATTACATGGGTTCGGTGGGTGAGGACTACTACCAATTCCAAAACGAAATTTTCCCCTTAGTTGCCGTGAAGGTGAAACTTCCGCTACTCTCGGGTAGCCTGAACTCGATAATGTTGTATGATTTCGAGAAGCCGGGCGCGAACTTCTGGTGGTCTAAAGACTTATCTTCGTTTCAGTTCAATGTCGGATATCTCGGGCGGCCGATCACCATGCTCAACCGGCCCCAGCCAGTATCGGCCGGAAAGAATTTCGAACCGCCGGCCAAAAGCATAATTCCCGGCCCTGCTTTCGGAATCCTATTGAAGAAGAAATTCTCAGGCCCTAACAACAATTTGATGCTGGGAATGTACAAGACGCGTGATGGTTCGGTTGAATTCGACTTCGGATTTCAGCAGAACATCAACCGTGGGATTATCCGTAAGTTCAGCATCTCGGGCTACGGCGACGGAAAATTCAGGGGAATGGCATTCAGCGGCGAACTGGGCAAAATTTCTCTGACGTTTTACAGCGGTCAGGACAGGGATTTCGTGAAAACGCGGTCAGGGATAATCAACCTTGACCTGCGCAAAAACGTCAGTCTTTGGACCGGCTTCGTGAATCAGGACCAAAAATGGCAATGGTCTCAGGTCGGAATCTGCAAAACATTTTCGGAGAAAGTTGGTGTCATACCGGTCAACTATCTTCTCGGTGCATCTTATACTTATTCAGAGGTTAAGCCAGACTCTATCAATGTTTATCTGCAGGTGTGGTTAGACAAAAATTAGGAGGATTTTAAAAGCGGGTGAGTGTTATGGAACACCGCCCGCTATTTTTATTTAAATTTCTGTCTTATATAATTTTTCCTGGCTTAAGAAATACAGAATTTTATCCGAAGCATTATAAATTATCTGCGGCTTGTCAGTAGTAATGAAATTTACAGTATTGCGCGGAAAGTGGCTGTCGAGTTCAGTAATTAAAATCGTGTTATCGGTTGCAACAATTAAATGCTCATCGGTTTCGGGCATCCAGATTACGTCATTGATTTTTACGTTGAAATCAATCTTATCCAAATCTCCTTTTTGGCGCAAAATTGAGTTATTACTGACATCGTCCAGCCACAAAATCTCAACTGATTTGTCTTTTTGGCAGAGCAGTTTTTTATTGTCGCTGGAGAGAACCCATTTCCCCTGATTAAAACTCGGAAATACCTGCTCAAAAAACTTCGCTGATTTTAAGGTAGTTAAATCCAGTTCGAAAATCTGGCCAGTTAGGTTATCCAGATATAAAATACCGTTTTTATAAACCACAAAATTGAGTACGTTTTTGGCCAGAGTTCTTGAGGTTTTTGTTTCATTAAGATCTTTATTGGCGATGAAATAAGGATTTGTTTCCTTTTTTTCAAACAGAGAATATTCCGCGCTTTCTGTAGCCACTAATGAGATTTTAGGATTAGACGACACAAGTAGAATATTATTGGCTTTTACCACCAGATTAGGTTCAACAGTTAATTCCTTGTGCCAAGGATGAAAATCCGTCTTTGTTATTTCAATATCGTATATTTTGGGCGGCAATCGCCTGATAAGTTTGGTGGTTTTTCCTTTCGGGTTGTCATTAATATAAATGTTAGCTCCTGACGGCGCTGATTTTAGATAAATTCCGCCCGTAGCGACAATGGTCTTTTTCTCCCAGTCAAAAGTATAGCCCAGGGCATAAAAAATAATCAGCGGGACGAAAACAATAAATATCAGCACAAAGAAATAAAAAATAATTCTGCGTGTTCTTCGAGTCATAACCTTAATTTAGCACTTTTTAAAATTATTGCCAAGACGAATAAAATAGGGTAAGATGTAATTATGTTTGTGAGAAAAATTGGCATAGATCTAGGTACGGCCAATACTTTGGTTTATATTCCTCAAAAAGGGATAGTGATTAATGAACCTTCTGTGGTTGCTGTATCCATTGAAGATAACCGGATTCTGGCAGTGGGCAATGAAGCCAAGGAAATGATTGGGAAAACACCTGAAACTATTGTCGCTTACCGTCCATTAAAAGACGGCGTGATTGCTGACTACCGGGTCACCCAAGCAATGTTGTCCTATTTTATCAATAAAGCAGGAGGTAGATTTAGGATATTCAAGCCGGAAGTTATGGTCTCTATTCCAGCAGGTATAACTTCTACTGAAAGAAGAGCAGTAATTGAAGCAACTCTTCACGCAGGAGCCAAGACAGCCTATGTTGCCAAAGAACCAGTTCTGGCAGCTATTGGCGCTGGAATCCCGATTAATTCGCCTGCAGGCA
>JBDRON010000072.1:0-31250 GCA_043810025.1 Elusimicrobiota bacterium | reverse complement strand
GTGCAATGATAGAAATTCAGCCAATGGTCAAGATTTATTTTAGAATTTTCAGAGATACTGTATCTCCACCAATTGTTCGATCAACGATAGAAGTTAAGAATCTTATAAATGAGTTATATTCTTATATTGAAACAAGAAATGGAATGATTCTATCGTCATTATCTAATGGTATTGACGAGCTATCTAAAAAATTTAAATATTTAAAATCCTATTTAGACAATTTTGAAGAACAGGGAATTAAATATGAACAGTATCTTAATTTGAGGAAAGAGGTAATACCCGACTATGAAAACCTCAAGAAGAAGTTTGAATATTTTGAAAAAAATTCACCGCAATTAGAAAAAGAATTAAGAGAAACTATAGAAGAAATTGAAAAGAGAGAACTTAATAAAATAATAACTTTGGATCTTTTCCAAAAATGAACACCCAGACAAAATATCTCCCTTTGCGAGAACCGGATTTAACCATATTCAAAGCGAATGAAACCAAAATAATTAACGACGTTTTGGAAAAACTTTCCAATATGAATGCTGCTGAAATATGCGAATACTCTCATAACGATGTCCCCTGGCTGGCCACAGAAAATGGTAAAATTATCGATTACGAGTCAGTATTTATCGCATGCCCGCATACTCGCTGAGACTTTACAGTGGGAAAGATATTTAATGATATCCGAAGACTATGTTATAGGGAACGGTCGTCCCGATTTAGTTCATCGGGATTCTCTACATAAGCCCAAGAGGGAAATCAAAAAGCTCGCTGGATAGTGAACATTAAATAATGGGTAGTTTGTAGATTTTCATATAAAATGGCTTGAGAGCATGTCGCAAATAATATATACTTTTTGCGACTTCAATAGAGTTGATCAGCGAAAATTAGACTTCAGAATCAAGCGCAGGACGAAGTGGATGTAAAAAAAGAAAATTTATTGGAACGAGTAGAAGCGCAGCTTAAACAAAAAATAACACTTACATCTTTATTTTTAATGAGATTTAAGATAATATAAAGCTATGAAAAAAATACCGGATAATAAAAATCCAAAGAGTTTGATGATTCGCAATAGCACAGCAGAGTTTTTGATGTTTACCGCTGATTCCCGGCAGGATGGGCTAGAAGTTCGTTTCCAAAACGAGACCGTCTGGTTGACACAAAAAATGATGGCGGAACTGTTTCAATGCTCCACCGATAATAGATCTCTTCATCTTAAAAATATTTTTAAAGTTGAGGACTTGGAAGAAAAATCAGTTGCCGAGGAATTCTCGGTAACTGCCGACGATGGCAAGCAATATCGCACTAAGCATTATAATCTTGATGCTATTATCGCGGTTGGATACCGCGTCAATTCCATTCGCGCTACTCAATTTCGTCAGTGGGCGATTAGAGTAATTAAGGAGTTTGCTATTAAGGGATTTGTTATAGATAAAGAACGGCTTAAGAATGAAGGGTTTCTTGGGCGTGAATATTTCGAAGAATTATTGGAAATTATTCGTGAAATTCGCGCCAGTGAGCGAAAATTTTATCAAAAGATTACCGATATTTATATGACGGCTATGGACTATACTCCCGATTCTCCCATTACTAAAACATTTTTTGCCGTTGTACAAAATAAAATGCACTTTGCTATACACGGGCAAACCGCTTCGGAAATTATTATTAAGCGAGCCGATACTCAAAAACCATACATGGGATTAACTACATGGAAAAAAGCTACAAAAGGGAAAATTCAAAAATCCGATGTTTCTATTGCTAAAAATTATTTAAACAAAGATGAAATAGAATCTTTAGATCGTATTGTAAATATGTATTTGGATTATGCTGAAGACCAAGCAAAACGAAAAATTCCTATGACGATGGAGGATTGGACAAAAAAGTTAGATGCCTTTCTTGTGTTCAATGAAAGAAAGGTTCTTGATAATTCTGGCAAGGTATCTGCTGAGATTGCAAAATCTTTTGCTGAAAGTGAATGGGAGAAATATAGAATTGTTCAAGACAGATTATATGTTTCCGACTTCGACCGTGAAGTAAAAAAACTTCTACAACCTAAAAAGAAAAAAATAACCTAAAGAATTCAGCAAGATTGTAAAATAAATGGAAGGGAAAGATTTGGTAAAAGTCCGGGATAAATACTTTCAATACCTGCAAACAAAGTATCTTCCTTTGTGGGAACCGGATTTGACTAAATTAATAGCCCATGAAATAAAAATAATCAATGATGTTTTAAAGAGATTTTCTAATATGAATGTTTCAGAGATTAGTGACTACTCTCATCAGGATGTCCCCTGACTGACTACGGAAAACGGGCAAATTATTGATTACGAGTCAGTATTTTAAAACTATGCTGTAAGGAACGGTCGCGACCGTTCCCTACATAAGCCCAAGAGGGAAATCAGAAATCCCGAGGTGCGCTAAATTGCCAATTAGACAAATTATTTAACGGGTTTGAGGTGTAAAATTATGAAAAAGAATAAGCAGATTGCTAAACAAAACAGTTTTACAGAATTCCTGCTCTACACCACACCAAACGATAAGGTGAAGGTGGAGATATTTTTAAATGATGAAAATATTTGGCTTACTCAAGACAAAATTGCCCTTTTGTTTGGTGTACAAAGACCAGCTATCACTAAACATCTCAAAAATATCTTTGAAAGTGGGGAATTAAACGAAAATTCAGTTAGTTCCATTTTGGAACCTACTGCCGATGATGGCAAAACATATAAAACCAGGTTTTATAATCTGGATGCCATTATTTCCGTTGGTTATCGTGTCAATTCCAGGCAGGCGACGCATTTTCGCATTTGGGCGACACAGGTGCTCAAAGAGTATATTATCAAGGGTTTTGCCATGGACGATGAACGGCTGAAAAATCCCGACAATATTTTTGGCAAGGACTATTTTGAAGAACAACTGGCGCGGATCCGCGATATCCGCAGCAGCGAGCGCAGATTCTACCAGAAAATCACCGACATTTACTCGCAGTGCAGCGCGGACTATAATCCGGATGAAGAAATTACCAAGCAATTTTTTGCTGTTGTGCAAAATAAACTTCACTGGGCCATAACCGGCCAAACCGCGGCAGAAATTATTCATAACAGAGTAAACAGCGGGAAACCAAACATCGGACTAACTAACTGGAAAAACTCGCCCAAAGGAATCATTCGAAAAACCGATGTCAGTATTGCCAAGAATTATCTCAATGAAAAGGAACTGGATGGGTTGAACAGAATTGTCACGATGTATCTCGACTATGCCGAAATGCAGGCGCAAAAAGGCATTGTGATGTATATGAAAGACTGGGTAGAGAAATTGGATGCCTTTTTGCAATTCAACGAAAAAGAAATTTTGCAAGATAGCGGCAAAATCAGTCATGAAGTCGCCGTGGTCTTAGCTGAAAGTGAATATGAAAAATACCGGGTTATTCAAGGCCGAATGCTGGAATCCGACTTTGATCGCGAAGTAAAAAAATTATTAGATTCTAAAAAGGAAAAACTAGGACCTATTTGAACGAAGATTAATCAATGTATATATAAAGGAGTGACCGGATGAATTTAAGGAGAGCGGGAAGAGTTTTCTGGCTGGTGGGATTGTTTGTGGCGGTGTCATATCTCCGGTGTTTCGCGGAGGTTAAAATTATCGCTGTTTCGCCGCAGGGGGTGACGGAAGGGCGCGATGCTTCGAGCAGTATTATAGTCAACTTCAATCAACAGATGGTGCCGCTGGAACGATTGCCGGAAGGTGACGGCAGCGGTCCTTTAAGCGTCAGTCCGGAGGTAAAGGGGAAATTTCGCTGGCCGGGTACTTCAACTTTATCGTTTACGCCGGAAAAACCGTTGCCGTTAGCCACTGAATTTACAGTAACTATTCCTAATGGCCTTAAATCGGAAATCAGCGGAGAAATATTGGAACAGGCTTATAGCTGGAAGTTCGAAACCTTGCGGCCGCAGCTTTTGTGCTCTTATCCTTATCAAGACCGGGACTGGGTTGAACCGGATAAAGATATCTTTTTGTTGTTCAATCAACCGGTTGATCCGGAGCAGGCGAAACAATATATTAAAATTACCGAAACCAACGGACTGAACAGTGAAATTGATTTTGCCGCTCGTTACCGCGTGGAAAAAGATTCGATAACCCTGCAAGAGGATCATCAGTGGCAAAATTACCAAATCATCCGTGCCACCGTTTCTCATGTAATAGTCCTTACTCCGGGGTCAGGGAAGAAGGAAAACGGGATTGTGGAAAACACAAAAAAAGCTGTCGCCCCCTATCTGGGAAAATATTTTCCGGCGGTTTTTTCGCCCGGTAACCGGTTAAAAAAGGACTGTTCCTACTTTGTAGAATTAAAACCCGGCCTGCCGGCTAAAGAAGGCAATCTGGGGCTGGCTGCGGCCAGATCGTGGCGGTTTAAAACTTATAAAACCTTTAAATTTATCCGGCCGCAGTCCTGGCCGCAGAATTGGGACGCGCTCGAGCCGACCGCCAATCTAACAGTTTTGTTTACCAATCCGGTGCGCTATACGGATCTTTTGGAAGTTTTAACCGTCGAACCGAAAATAGAGTTTCCGGAATATTATTATCGTTCTACCCATTTTTCTTACCCAAATTATGAACACCAGTGTTGTCCGATGGGTTTCAATGTTGAACTTAAACCGGCGACAGTCTACAAAATAAAAATCAAAGGGAAACTAACCGATAAATACGGGCAAACTCTGGGAGAGGACATTGAAACCACTTTTACCACCACCGATTACGCCCCCCGGATGACTATGCCGACGGGTCTGGGTATTGTGGAGAGTTATCTTAAACCGCCGAAACATCCATTAACTTTGCTCAATGTGGACAAGGTGAACTGGCAGCTGGCCAAAATCAATCCCAACTATATCGTCACACTGGGAACAAGCAATTTCGATAATTATCGCCAGCCAATTACACCACCGGAGAGCTGGCTGATCGAAAAACAGTTAGAACCAAAAATAACAAAAAACGAACGCCGGACCATCCCTCTTCCCTTAACCGCGGACAATTCTTCCTATGGGATCTTTTTCGTGCAAGTGGACGCTCTCCGGTCGTTGGCCGATGGCACTCGATACCGCCAGGCTTTTTTGCAAGTCACCGATATGGGAATCAGCGGGAAATTTTCTCCCGATAATAATTTAATTTATGTTTCCTATCTCCGGAACGCCAAACCGGTCAGCGATTGCCGGGTGGAACTGCGCGATGACCGGAACGAAATCCTCTGGAGCGGGAAAACCGACAAAAACGGTTTTGCTAAAACCCCGGGCTGGGAGGAACTGAAAATCATCCCGCAAAAAAAGTGGGATAAACCCCGAATCTGGGTTATCGCCCAAAAAGGCCGGGACACCGCTTTTATTCATTCCGGCTGGGGTACAGGAATTTATCCTTATAATTTTAACATCCCTTACGAACGGAATCCCGAGTACCCGAAGTACGGCGGCCACCTTTTTTCGGAACGGGGGATTTACCGGCCGGGAGAAACTGTTTATCTCAAAGGGGTCGTCCGGGAGCGAAAAATGGGCCGATGGGAACTTCCCCGGATAAATAACTATCAGCTGATAATCAAAGACTCCCGGCAAGCGGAGGTAAGCAAGACTACGGCAACCCTTTCCGCTTTTGGTTCGTTTGACTATACCTGCAAGCTGGACCAAAATTCCCCGACCGGCTATTACAATGTTTATCTCTGGGAAAAAGGCGTGGAAGAAAAACAGGGAGAAGCTTACGAATATGAGAACGACGGCGATTACCGCAGCGGGGACCGGAAGATCCGTTTATCCGCATCCTTCCGGGTGGAAGAATATAAACCCGCGACCTTTGAATCCACGGTTCGCTACGACCGGGACTATTATATTTTAGGGGATACGGCGGCGGTTAAAATCAACGGCCGTTATTTATTCGGCGCGCCGATGCCGGAAGCTAACCTGAAATACACGGTCCGGCTGGATCGAGCCTGGTTCCAGCCGGAAGGTTTTCCGGGATACAACTTCGGAGGTTACAGTTGGGAAAACGGGGAATACCGTTCTTCACCCGGAATTATTTTGTCCGAAGAAAAACAACTGGATAAGGAAGGGAATTATAATTTCACCTGCCCGGTTATTTCCGGCGGAATGAGCGGACCGTTAAACCTGGTTGCCGAAGGCACGATCACCGCCCCGGACCGCCAACGAATATCCGGGCGAAAAGCCGCCCTGGCGCACAATGAATATTACCTGGGACTGAAAGCGGACACCACATTCATCGAAAAAGGCAAAAAAGCCCACCTGGCCCTCATCGCCGTTTCTCCGAAGGGAGAAAAAGTTGCCGGTAAAAACATATTTTGCAAATTGATCCGCCGGGAATGGAATTCGGTGAAAAAAACCGGGGTTAACGGCCGTCTGGAATGGCATACCGAACAGGCCGATGTGGAGATCACCAGTTTCACCGTGACCAGCGCCGGCCAGCCGCAAGAGTGGGAATACGCGCCGGAAAAATCGGGTTATTATATTTTTACGGCGGAGAGCAAAGATTCCCGTAACAATCCCATTTTTTCTTCTCAATACTTCTATGTCACCGGCAAAGACTATTGCGCCTGGGAACGCGACGACGATGACCGCGTCGAGCTGGTTTGCGACCGGGCCAAATACAAGCCGGGTGATACGGCAAAAATCATGGTTAAATCGCCTTACGAAAAAGCGAACGCGGTGGTGACTCTGGAACGGGAGGGGATAATTGCTCAGTGGACCGCCGCGATAACCGGCAGCGCCGACACCATCGCCGTGCCGATTACCGCCGAACATCTGCCCAATGTCTTTGTTTGCGTGATGCTTTACCAGGGGCGAATCGGAGAGGCAAAATTTTCCGCGGAAAAAGACGATGATCTGGGCCAACCGTCGTTTAAAATCGGTTACACCAATCTGCCGGTCGATCCCGGGGATAAAAATCTCACCGTAACGGTAAAATCCGACAAGACCGGTTACAAACCGGGCGAAACGGTAAAAATTAAACTCCAGGTGAGCGGGGCAAAAAACAAAGCTGCCGCCGCGGACCTGACCGTCAGCGTCGCCGACCAGGGAATCCTCAGTCTCATCGACTATCAAACCCCCAACTCTTTCCCTTATTTTTACGGACCGAAACCGCTTTCGGTGGAAACGGCGGAAACCCGTCTGCATATTATCGGACAGAGGAATTACGGGGAAAAGGGGGAAAGCCGGGGCGGGGGAGGAGGTTTGCTGGAATCGGGGATGTATTTCCGGAGCAAATTTCTACCCACCGTCTATTGGAATCCGCGGGTTCTCACCGACAATAAGGGTAAGGCCGAGCTGTCATTTGTTCTTCCCGACAACCTGACCACTTTCCGGATCATGGCCACCGCCCAGACCAAAGACTCCTGTTTCGGCGCCGGGGAAAGCAAATTTGTTGTCAACAAGCCGCTGCTGCTCAAACCCAGCCTGCCGCGTTTCGCCCTGATCGGTGACCGGTTCAGCGCCGGCGTGCTTTGTCACAACAATACCGCCGCGGACGGGACGGTGACAATTGAGGCCGGGGTTAAGGGCATGAAATTAATCGGGCAGAATTCCCGGCAAATTGTCCTGGCCCAAGGGGAGGCCAAAGAGGTTAAATTTGAGTTCCTGGCCGATAAAACCGGGACGGCGGAATTTTTCTTCAAAGCGGCGATGGCCGGTGAAACCGATGGACTGAAATGGACGGTCCCGGTGAAAATTCCCCGCCCGACCGAAGCGGTGGCTACTTACGGATCGACTTTGGATAAAAGCAAAGAGGGGATTAAAATCCCGGCCGATATTTACGATGAGGCCAGCAGTATCAATCTGTCCGTCGCTCCGACCGCGCTGGTGGGTTTAAAGGGGGGATTGGAATATCTGTTCGATTATCCGTACGGATGTCTGGAGCAGAAAACATCGAAAACCCTGCCTTTGATCCTGGCCGGCGATTTTATCGACATCTTCAATCTGGCCGCGCTCAAAGAACACAGCGCCCGGGAATTGATCAGTTCCTATCTGAACGAACTTCCCCAATTTCAGACCCCGTCCGGCGGCTTTACCTTTTGGAAAGAAGGCGGGTTGGATTCGCCATATTTAACGGCCTATGTGCTCTGGGCGATCGGCGCGGCAAAAGCCGGCGGGTACGCCGTCAATGAAGAGACGCGGACGAAGGCTTGTGAATATTTAAGAAATTATCTGCGCGGGAATCATACCCAGTGGAGTTGGCCCTACAATGTGAATGCCGAGTTAGTCGTCAAAGCGCTTTGCGTTTACGCCCTTTCCCTCAACGGTTATTCCGAACAGGCCTATATCACCAACCTCTATCAAAAACTTGACCAGTTGCCGCTTTTCGGAAAAGTATATCTGCTGAAGGCCGTCCACCGGGAAAAAATGGATAAAACGATGCGGGAGAATATTGTTCAATCGATCGCCAACAAGGCGAAATTTTCTCCCACGACGGTGCATTTTGAGGAATCGGACGACCGGGGGATGGAATGGATCTGGCATTCCAATACGCGCACGACCGCGGCTATTTTGCAGGGATTGCTGGAAGTAGAGGGAAGTTACCCCAACGCCGAGAAGGTCGCCCGCTGGCTGACCCAGGAAAGGAAATCCGGACGCTGGTTAACCACCCAGGAAAACATCTATGTTTTTTACGCTTTCGCCGAATATGTAAAAGCTTATGAAAAGGAAAACCCCGACTTTACGGCCGAAGTTTTGCTGGATGGAAAGGAAATAATCAGGGAGATGTTTAAAGGGAGAACCTTGGAAGCAAAAAATACAAAAATTTCTCTGCAGGGCTATAAGCGGGATATTTTACTGCCGATGATTTTTCAAAAGACCGGCGCCGGCCGGTTATACTACGACTTGCGGATGATCTACGCGCCCAAAGGCGACCTGGAACCGAGAACGGAAGGCCTGTCGGTGGAGAAAAAAATTGAACCTTTTAAAGCGGGGAAGATCCAGGGAAACAGTTATAACTTGTCCGGCCGCTACAAGGTAACCATCAGGGTTAAAACGGAGCAGGAAAGGCAATTTGTCGTCGTCGACGACCCGCTGCCGGCCGGTTTTGAAGTGGTCAATATGAGTTTTTCTACCGAAAGTCAGGAAGAAACGCGGAAATTCGGGGAGTCGGATGATAACAGTTTCTACCGCTGGTGGGGAACTTTCGATCACTGGGAAAACTACGATGACCGGGTACTGATTTTTGCCAATTACCTGGAACGCGGGGAACATACTTATTCTTATCTCGTCCAAGCCACGACACCGGGAGATTTTCTCCTGCCGGCGACCAAAGCCGAGGAGATGTATACACCGGAAGTATTCGGACGAACAAAACAGGAAAGAATAAACGTGAAGTAATCGTGGGAAATTGAATGTTTGTTTTGTGTGTTCCCCCTTTAAAAAGGGGGATTAAGGGGGATTTTGAAAATTATAAATATTGTCTAAATCTCCCCTACCCCTCTTTTTAAAGAGGGAAAAAAAATACCCAGCAGGCAGGTAAAGTTGCCGAGCGAAGCTCGGCCTAACTTATTATGCGCAAAAAGATAATCCTTATTCCCTTGCTTTTATTATCCGTCTTCACCGCGTTTTTTAAACTTTCCCAGCGGGAAAATTTCGATTTTTCTTCGAAAAAGATATACGACCGCAACGGTATTTTATTAAGGGAAATAGCTTCCTCGGAATACGGAACAGCCTATCCGGTAAAATTGGAATCTTTACCGCAGTATTTTATCGAAACGCTAATCATTACCGAAGATAAAAGATTTTTTTACCATCCGGGGATTGATCCCATCGCTATTCTGCGAGCAATAAAACAAAATATTCAGTCAAAAAAAATAACTTCCGGCAGTTCAACGATAACCCAGCAATTGATCAGAAATATCGAACATTATCCCCGGACAATACCTTTTAAAATAATGGAATCGCTGCGCGCAGTCTGTTGGGAATTAAGATATTCCAAGAAGATAATTTTAAGTGAATATCTGAATAGAATACCTTATGGAAACGGCGCTTACGGCATCGAGGCTGCCGCGCGTTTGTATTTAGCTAAACCGGCAAAAGATCTTAGTTTGGCGGAAAGCGCTTTTCTCTGCGCCTTGCCCTGTTCCAATAAATTGTACAATCCGTACAGAAATTTTATTTCTGTTCTCCAGCGGCAAAAGAGGATTCTGACCGGTATGTATTTAAAAGGTAAAATCAACAAGGCCGGCTATTTTTTGGCTTTACAGGAAAACATCTCTTTATATCCTAAACAGAATAAATTCCTTGCGCCGCATTTCTGTTATTGGGTAGCCGGCAAAGAGAATTTACCAGAACAGATAAAAACAACGTTGGATTACAATTTGCAGAGAAAAATTGAATTTACGGTGAATAATCATCTCGCTAAGTTAGAACGAGCCAATGTAACCAACGCCGCCGTGGCAGTCCTGAACAATCGCACAGCGGAAGTGCTGGCGCTAATCGGTTCGGCAGATTTTTTTGACGAAACACATAGCGGACAAGTGAATGGAGCGCAAGCCTTAAGACAGCCCGGTTCGACGGTAAAACCTTTTGTTTACGGACTGGCTATGGAAAAAGGTTTTACCGCTTCCAGCACTTTACCGGATCTTGAGTCGAACATCAAAACCAACGCGATCGGTTTTTTCACGCCCAAAAACTACGATAATAAATATCACGGTATGGTCCGCTTAAGAACGGCTTTGGCTTGTTCCTATAATGTGGCCACCGCTAATCTTGCCGATTTATTAGGACCGGATCTTATTCTGGCCAAACTCCGGCAGGCCGGTTTGAAAAGTTTGAAGAAGGAAGCAAAATTCTACGGGCCGGGGTTGTCCCTGGGAAGCGGGGAAACCAGTTTATTAGAAATGGTTAGAGCCTATTCGGCGCTGGCCAACGAAGGAAGGTTGACCGAGGTGCGAATTTTAATCGACGAACCGCAAAGACCGCTGGGCACGGTTTTTAGCCCGCAAATCGCTTATTTACTGACCGATATCCTTTCGGATAATCAGGCCCGTCAACCGGCCTTCGGGGAATTTTCACCTCTCAATTTACCTTTTAGCTGTGCCGCGAAAACCGGAACTTCCAAGAATTTTCGGGATAATTGGACGATCGGTTACACGCCGGATTATACGGTAGGCGTTTGGGTGGGGAATTTCAATGGCAAAGCCATGTACAGTGTTTCCGGTATTTCCGGCTCCGGGCCGATATTCCGGGACATTATGTTAATTTTGGAAATCAGAAAAGAAAATTCAGATTTTCTCCGGCCTCCAGGATTGGAGAAAAAAACTATCTGCGCCAAGTCGGGAAACCGGCCCAACCGGCATTGCCAGGAATTGCTGGAGGAAATTTACCTGCCGGGTACCGTTCCCCGGGAAATTTGCCGATTGCATCAATTAGACAAAATAGACAAAAGGAATGGTTTAATCGCGCAGTCTGATTGCCCGGAAAAATTCATCGAAAAAAAAGTTTATGAAAAATATCCCCTTCTTTATGATCAGTGGGCAAAAAGTGCGGGGATACAACAGCCTCCAGACGGAGAATCGGCAATGATTAATCTGGCCGGCGTTGACCATAAACAGAATTTATGGGACATCGAATTTCCCAAAGACGGCGACATCTTTAAAATCGATCCGATCCTGCGTAAAGAATATCAAACAGTAACTTTAAAACCAAAAATTGCCGATCAAATAAAAACTGTGCGCTGGTTTATTGACAATCAACTGATCACCGACAGCCTGTATCCCTATACCGCTTCCTGGTCGTTAAAAGAAGGCAAACACCTCATCAGGTTCATCGCTTTCCATGAAAACGGCCGGGAATATCGAAGTCAAAACATTAAAATCACAGTTCTTCCGTAATACCAGGGTAGGGGCGTGATTCATCACGCCCGCGTTATTACTGGTTTGATAAATCAAACCTCACAAATATTTTGCCGCACAGTTGTGATATTTTTCGATCGTACATAAGAAAACCAGCTATTTGGTGCGCTTAACTACATCCCTCCACTGGAATTTTCTAAATGTTTCTAAGATTTTTTCTTTTCAATGACCTCGTTTTGTGATAGAATCCTCTAATAAGGAATCAGGCGTTCCGGAGATAAAATATAATATGGTTTTTGAAAGAAGAATATGATGGCCAAAAAAGAAATGTTTGTTCCAGGGCAAAATAAAATATTTCTCGATAAATTAATCAAGATTCGTCGGGAAATTCATCAATATCCGGAGTTGGGGAATGAGGAATTTCGCACGACTAAATTTGTGGAGCAGATACTGCATTCGGTTTCGATTCCGACCCGGCGGTTGACGAAAACCGGGACGGCGGGGTTGTTGTCCGGCGAGAAAAGAAATTGTCTGGCTTTTCGGGCGGATATCGATGCTTTGCCGGTTCAGGAAGCTACGGGAAAAAGTTTTGCTTCGCGGGCAGCCGGGAAAATGCATGCCTGCGGACATGATGGGAATACGACAATGGTGTTGGGGGCGGCGCTGCTGTTGTCTGCGCAGCGGAAAAATCTGTCCGGCGCGGTTAAATTTATTTTTCAACCGAATGAAGAGACGGCGGATGGAGCGAAAAATCTGCTGAAAGCCGGGGTGTTCAAAAATCCGGCGGTTTCGGCGATAATTGGGGTGCATCTTCATCCGGATCTGCCTTGCGGTAAAATTGGCTTGCGGCGGGGTGAAATGATGGCGGCGGTGGATAAATTTACTATCACCATTTTAGGCGAGGGCGGTCACGGCGCCGCTCCGCATCGAGGCAAGGATGCCGTGGTGATAGCCGCTCAAGTCGTTAACGCTTTGCAAAGCATTGTTTCCCGCCAACTGGATCAGGTAGAACCGGCTTTGATTACCGTGGGGACAATCCATGGAGGCCGCCGGTTTAATGTTTTGGCCGATCGGGTGGAGTTGGTCGGGACGGTGCGGACACTGAACGAAAAATTGCATCAACAAATACCTAGACTGATGCGTCAGACCATCGCCGGGGTTTGCCGCAGCTGGCAAGCAAATTTTAAATTTGATTATCAGGTTTTGGGTTACCCCTTGGTCAATACGGAGAAAATGGTTTCTTTTGTCGAGGGTGTGGCCCGGGAATACTTAGGTAAAGCTAATGTGGTCGAAGTAAAAAAACCTTCGCTGGGCGGAGAAGATTTTGCCGAATATCTGCGGGAAGCGCCGGGCTGTTTTATTTATATCGGCGGCAAAAAGCCGGGAGGGGGAAAAGCTTATCCCTGGCATCATCCGAAATTCGATTTTGATGAGCGGGCTTTAGTTTGCGGCGCTCGCCTATTGTGTGAATTGGCTTTGGAATATAATCGTAGGGAACGGTCGCGACCGTTCCCTACAACTTAAATTAATTGTGGAAAATGTTTAAAATTTGCATATCATGGGAAAAATTCCAGTAGCTGTCGTCCGTTGTCCGAGTTATCAGCCAAAAATTGTCCGGCAGGCTTTGGTTGAGCTTTTGGAAAAACTGGGGGGTATAAAGCAGCTTATTGGAAGTCGAAAAAAAATATTTCTAAAACCCAATCTTTTTTCTCCCTATCCGCCGGAAAGAGCGTTGACTACCCATCCGGTAATTATTCAGGAAACGGCTAAAATTTTTTTACAAGCCGGAGCGGAGGTTTCCGTGGGGGATAGTCCGGCGGGCGGTTTGGGGGAAATCGAAAAACTTTGGGAAATCACCGGTTTAAAAGAGATCGCCCGGCAAATACCGGTAAAATTAGTCAATCTGGAAAAATCCGGCGCCGAAAAAATCCCCGTTCCTCAAGGCCGGATCTATCAAGAATTGTATATCTCCAAGGCGGTGCGGGATAGTGATTGTTTAGTAAATATCCCAAAATTAAAAACCCATGGGTTGACGACTTTGACCGGTGCGGTAAAAAACATGTTGGGGGTGGTTCCGGGGCTGGGCAAGGTTGATTTTCACCGGCAGGCTCCTTTGCCGGAAGATTTTGCTAAAGGGATTGCCGATTTGCATCAAGTAATTCAACCGCAGTTGACGATCGTCGATGCGGTCGAAGTGACGGAGGGTGAAGGACCAGGGCCGCAAGGGAAGAAACGGCAGATGGGTTTATTGGTGGCCGGAGTAAATCCGTTAGCGGTAGATTTGGTTTTAGCCGAGCTGGCCGGTCTGCCTGAAGGTTGGCTGCTGACGACAAAAGAGTTGCAGAAAAGAGCCGTCCCTTACGGCAAGATTAATTTGTCGGATATTGAAATACTCGGGGAAAGATTAGAAGCATTAAAAATCAATGATTTTCTCCTGCCTGGCGGGCAGTTTAAAGTCAAACTAGCCAGATTCTTACCAAAATGGATTTTACAGTTGCTGGTTAGTCAAATAAATATTAGAATAGGTATTGATTCTTTAGATTGTAAACGTTGTTTGCTTTGTCAGAAAAGCTGTCCGGTCGGAGCAATCAAGTTTGTGGAGGGATTGCCCGGCCAGGTAGACAGAAAAAAATGTATCGAATGTCTCTCCTGCTACGAAGTTTGCAGTGATCAAGCGATCAGGGTGAGACGCAGTTTTTTTGCCCGCAACTGGATTGGGGAAATTGGGAAAAAATAATGTGCGGGAGAGGGGGTATCAAGAAGTGATGCTTTTCCGCTTTATGCGGGTTAGGGTTAACCGATTGAAATTTTTTACAAAATTTTTCACAAAGGAGGTGGTTAAAATGGCGGCTTTGATTGTTGGGTTGGTTTTTGCGGGGTTTGGGTTGTGGGGGGTGGTGGTTTGGAGCGCGGATTTTTTTCTGGTTTGCCGGGGAGCTTTGCCGGCTTTCTTTTTAATGGGCGGGGTGTTAGCGGTAATTATTGGGATAACTACGATCCGCGATTCACTGAAGGGCAAGGAAGAAGTTAAAAGCGAAGAGATTAAAGAAGAAAAAAAATAGTGAAAAAAACTTTATCGAATCTCGGGGAATTTGGCTTAATCCGGAAAATCAGGGCCGGACAACCAACGGCCAAGAAACGCCTTATTAGGGGAATGGGTGATGATGCGGCGGTGTTTAGGCCGGCGCCGGGCAAAGTGATCGTGGTGACCACCGATTTGTTGGTGGAAAATATCCATTTTTCCCGGGAATGGGCCAGTTGGGTGGAGATTGGCGAGAAGGCTTTAGCGGTAAATTTAAGCGATTTGGCAGCGATGGGGGCGGTAGAGCCGGTTGGTTACCTGGTCGGGCTGTCTTTGCCTGTTGATACGCCTGTGCATATTGTGGATAACTTGTACCAGGGGTTGGGGAAAATTGCTCAAAAATATCGCTGTGCGTTGTTGGGCGGTGACACGGTTGCTGCCTTAAATACCATTGAAATTTCAATTACTTTGTTTGGCGAAGCCAACCCGGAAGAACTTGTTTACCGCCAGGGGGCAAAGCCTGGGGATAAAATTTTTGTCAGTGGATGCTTAGGTGGTTCGGCCGCAGGACTTTTAGCCTTAAAAAAGGGGCTAAAAAAGAATAAAAAGGCCGGTAAAATTGTCCAGGAACATCTTTTGCCGCAACCAAAAATTGAGCTGGCCTCGCGGCTGGCCAAACAAAAATTAGTCAACTCGATGATCGATTGTTCTGATGGTTTGGACCTCTCCTTGAAATTTATTGCTGAGGAAAGCGGTGTGGGAATGAAGGCGCTTTTAGAGCAAATTCCTTTGGGCGCGGAGACTGTTTACTGGGCTAAGCGCTGGGGAATAAACCCTGTTCAATGGGCTTTGTCCGGCGGGGAAGATTATCAATTGATTTTTACCGTTCCGCCGGGTAAGGCGGGAAGTGTAGGGAAAATTTCTCCCTCGGTAACCTTAATTGGAGAGGTAGTAAAGGGTGAAAAAATAAGTTATCTGGATGAAAAAGGTAAAGAGACAAAAATTGCCGGTGGCGGGTACGATCATTTTGCCGGCGGGAAATTAAATAGAAATGTAAATTAGTCCCTTCGCGAACCTTAAACATATTGTGAACATTTTTTTCCCTCTTTAAAAAGAGGGGTAGGGGAGATTTTGTCAATATTTTCAAATCCCCCTCAATCCCCCTTTCAAAAGGGGGAACACAGAAAGGAACGGTCGCGACCGTTCCCTACAACATTATGTCCAAAGACAAGAAAACTATCGTTGTTTCTTCCGCGGTCCAGATGAGAGCTTTGGGAAAAAGTTTAGGAAAAAAAATTTATCCGGGATTGGTGATCTGTCTAGTGGGTGATTTGGGGGCGGGTAAAACAACTTTCGTGCAGGGTCTGGCTAAAGGTTTGGGCATAAAAAAGCAAGTGACCAGTCCTACTTTCCAGATTTTGCGGGTTTATTCCGGACGGTTGGCGTTATTTCATTTTGATTTATATCGTCTAAAAACAGCGTTGGAATGGGAAGATTTAGGTTACCATGAATATTTTTATGGTTCCGGGGTGACGGTAATGGAATGGGCGGAAAAAGTAAAATTTTCCTGGCCTGAGGAACGGTTAGAAATACAATTTCAGTATCTGGCAGAAAATACCCGCCAACTGACTTTTCTGGCGGCGGGGTTAGCGGCGAAGGAATTGCTTAAATGAAAAGTTTAGCTTTAGATTCCACAACAGCATCATTGAGTCTGGCGATTTTGGAGAGAGAGGATGTTTTGGCGGAGAAAAACATCCCGGCCGCTTTGAATCATTCTCAATATATTTTCCCCGAAATGGAAAAATTATTCAGAAAATCAAAAACTAAATTGTCTGAACTTTCCTTTCTGGCCGTAAATAATGGACCGGGTTCGTTTACCGGTATTCGGGTCGGGCTGACTGTGGCCAAAACTTTGGCCCAGTGTTTAAAAATACCGTTAATTTCCTTTTCCTCTTTGGATATTTTGGCTTTTCGGTGTTTGCCCTGGGCTGGCTGCATCTGTCCGTTAATTGACGCTTTACGCCGGGAGATTTATTCCGCTGTCTATCTCAACGATAAAAAGATCAGTGACTATTATTTAGGGGATTTCTCCGGGCTGCTGGGAAAAGAAAAGGCTTTGCTGGAAAAAGACGGGTTATTGTTTACCGGTCCGGCGGCAGTTATTCATCAAAAAGAGATCGAAAAACAATTTGCCGGTAAAAAAATATCTTTTGCCGATTCGCGGCTTAGCTTGCCTCGGGCCCCCGTTTTAGGTCTAATGGCTTATCGACGTTTTCTGGCAGAAAAAATTAGTAAAAATAGTTACCGGGAAGTTCTTCCTTTATACATCCGACGCCCGTATGCTGAGGAAAAACGACTTATTTAAAAATACAGGAAATTCAATATCTCTTTTGGGTATGTTCCCCCTTTTAAAAGGGGGATTAGGGGGGATTTTGAAAATTATAAATATTGTCTAAATCTCCCCTGCCCCTCTTTATAAAAGAGGGAAAAAAATGTTACAAAAAGGTAAAATTCTGAGCGAATTTCTGACTAATTTAACACCCTATGGATGTCTTCATCACTTTCCTTGAAGAAAAAGATTTAAACGAAGTTGCGGCCATTGAGGAAGGCTCGTTTCCCCAACCCTGGACCTATAAGATGTTTGAGCGGGAAACCAAACTTCCTTTTTCACGTTTTTTTGTGCTGAAGATCAAGGACTCGTTAAAAATAATGGGTTATGCCGGTTATTGGATAATCGATCAAGAAGCGCACTTGACTAATTTTGCGATATCCGCGGAGTTCCACCGGCAGGGATGGGGCAAGTTCTTGTTGACCTATGTTTTAGAATATGCTAAAAGTGAAATGTTAAATAAAATTAGTTTGGAAGTGCGGGTATCAAATAAAGCAGCGCAAAATTTATATCAGGAGACGGGTTTCGCTTTAGTCAGCCGGAGGAAAGGCTACTACCCCTATCCTCAGCTGGAGGATGCTTTAATTTTAGCTAAAGAACTATGATCAAAAAAGTTATTGCTTTTCTACTGATTGTTGTTATCTCGAGCAATTGTTTTGCTACGGAAAGTGTGGAACATTATTTGAAAGGTCTGCTTTATGGCCGTTCCGGCAACCTGCGTTCGGCAATCGAGGAGTATCAAAAAACCATTGTCCTCGATCCTCAGTCGGTGATTTTGCATAAGGAACTGGCGGAACTTTATTTGCGGCTGGGTGAAGTGAATAAAGCCCGCGCCGAACTAAAGGAGGCGATGGTTTTAGCGCCGGACGATCTTCAGGCGCTGCTGCTTTGGGCAAACATTTCCCAGATGCTGGAAGAAGATCAGCAGGCCATTGAGGCCTATAAAAGAATACTTTCTTTAGATAAAGAAAATCAAGAGTCTCTGCTTTACCTGGGTAACCTTTATCTGCAAAGTGAAAATTATGAACAGGCGATAAAATATTTTGAAAAATTTTTAACTTTCAATCCGGATAACGAAGAAATACATTTTTCTTTAGGGTTAATTTATGAACGTTTAAACAGGATTGAGGAAGCGGTCAAAGCTTATAACACAGCGGTAGAAATCAATCCCCATTATTTCATGGCCCTTTTTTCTTTAGCCCAGCTTTATGTTACGCAGAAGAAATTTCCGCTGGCGGTGACGGCCTATCAGCGTTGCGCCAATTTGGAACCGAATAATACCGCAATTCTTTTCCAACTGGGTTCTCTTTATTACCAACAAAATAATTTACCGCTGGCCAAGAAAACATTCCAACGCATTTTGAAAATTAATCCCAAAGAGGTGATTTCCCATTATGCCTTGGGAATAATTTATTCTTTGGAGAAAAATTTTTCGGCGGCAATCGAGGAATTCGAGGCGATTGCCCGTTTAAAAAAAGATATACCGGAAACTTATTTGCATTTAGGGTATTTGTATACTCAGAACAAACAGCTTAAAAAAGCGGTCCAGGCTTTAGTCTTGGTCACCCAATTGACGCCGGATAACGCCGAAAACTGGTTTTTTCTCGCTCTGGGTTATGAAGATTTGAAAAAATGGTCGAAAGCGGAAGAAGCCTTCCGGAAAGTAATAAAAATTAATCCCAATTACGAGGAAGCTTATTTCCATTTGGGGGCTCTAGCGGAGAAATTTAACCGGATGAAGGAGGCGGAGGAATATTTTTTAAAGCTGATTACCCTTAATCCAAAGTCGGCTTCGGGTTACAATTATCTTGGGTATAGTTGGGCCGATCGGGGAATGAAATTGAAGGAAGCTGAAAAATTTATTCTCAAAGCGGTGGAGTTGGAACCGCAGAACGGCGCTTATTTGGATTCTTTAGGCTGGGTGTTTTACCGGCTAGGTAAATATCCGGAAGCGTTGGAAAAATTGGAAAAAGCCGCTCAGTTGACCAATGATCCAACGATTTATGAACATTTAGCCGACACCTGTTGGCAGCTGGGCAAAAAGGAAGAGGCGCTGAAATTTTGGCAGAAATCCTTGCAGTTAGATCCCAAAAACAGATCGCTCCGAAAAAAACTGAGGAAAAGGGGCAACAAATGAAGCTTTTCGCTTATGCCAAGGTAAATCTTTTTCTGGATGTCGTCTCCAGCCGCAATGACGGCTACCATGATATCCTCACTGTTTTTCAGCAGGTTGATTTGGCCGACGAAATAGTTTTAAGTCCTTTATCTGAAGGAATAAAAATAGTTTGCGATCATCCCGATGTCCCGGTTGACCGGAAAAACCTGGTCTGGCAGGCTGTGGATTTGGTGAAAGAATATTGTCATCTTAGTGATGGCATAGAAATAAAGATTGTTAAAAATATTCCTGTAGGAGGCGGGTTAGGAGGCGGTTCTTCAGACGCCGCCGCAGTCTTAATGGGATTGAAGAGGTTTTGGGCTTTGGGGTTGTCCAGAGAGGAATTACTGGAATTGGGCGCAAAACTGGGTGCGGATGTGCCTTTTTTTGTTTATGGGGGGCGCTGTTTGGGCGAAGGTAAAGGGGAGAAGCTTTCTGTTCTCTCCAATCAGCAATTCTGGTTAATTTTGGTTAATCCCGGTTTTCCTGTGTCCACTAAGACCGTCTATCAGAGCTGGGACAAAAATAGTTTTAAATTGACAAAAAATAGAAATTTGAATAAAATGAGCAGGTCGGCTTCCTGGCAGGGATCGATTAGGGATGTTTCAGTTAATTTTTTTAACTGTTTAGAAGAGCTGGTTTTAGCCGATTATCCAGAGCTGAAAAAGGTTAAGCAAACAATGCAGGGACTGGGAGTAAAGAATGTAACTCTTTCCGGGTCCGGGGCAGCGATGTTTGGCTGGGTAGAGGATAAAGCTGTTGGAGAAGAGGCAGTAAAGAGGCTAGCCGCTTACCCTTGGCAGAGCTGGCTGGTATCGAGTTTATAAATGTTCATTATTTGTTAAGGAGGGACAGCGATGGAAATTTCCGAGGTAAGGGTTTTTTTGCGTAACGAGCCGCGGTTGAAGGCGTATGTGACTGTCACTTTTGACGATTGTTTTGTGGTGCGGAACATGAAGGTGATCCATGGTGATAAGGGTTTATTTGTCTCCATGCCCAGCCGGAAGATGGCCGACGGGACCTTTAAAGATATAGCTCATCCAATTTCTAACGAGATGCGTCATCGCTTGGAGTCAAAAGTATTAGAAGCTTATGATAAAAAACTAAAAGAAACTCCTCCGGCGGAATCTTTTGCTGAAGCAAATAAAAGTTCTTTCGCTGGCGCCGGCCTGGAATCCGGATTGCCGAAAGATAGAGGGGAAATACCGCAATAAGGCCTGAGCGAAGGGGAGACGATTCTGGGATGGTGTAATTGGTAACACAGGAGAATTTGGATCTCCTATTCCAGGTTCAAGTCCTGGTCCCAGAATTTTATATACTGTAAAACCATCTAACCGGTTGTGTTAGATGGTTTTTTTTATTTCACGGCAGAGGGAAAAAAACTGCACAGTAGGTGTTTAAAGTTCTGAGCGAAGCACAGCCTATTTTAATAAATCGTTTGAAAAAATCTGAAAAATCTGTATACCTATAGTAGATATGTTCTCCTCATTTGCCCGATTTTTTTCTCGAGATAAATACTGGGACAACCGCCAGATACGGGAATTCTCCCGCCAGCTGGTTACTATCCTGGATCGCGACCAACTGCTTTACTCGATTTTGACGGCGATGATTCAGTTCCTGCGTCTGCAAGGCGGGTCGATTTTTATTTGGAACGAGACTAAAAAAAATTATGAACTAAAATTTGCCCAAGGTAATTCTAAGCCCTTAGTGGAAAGCTTTCCCTTGGATAATGTAATTGTCGGTTATATCAAGAAGGGCGAAGAGGAAATTATTTTAGATGAAAGAAAGAAAGAGGGCAGGCTTAGCTGGGTGCAGATCGAACTAAAAAAAGAGTTTGGGCGGCTGCGCTGTTGTTTGGCTCTACCCCTGGTTTTCCGGGAAAAATTACTGGGAATCTTATTTTTTGGAGAAAAAGAATCCGGCAAACCGTATACCGCGCAGGATTTGGATCTGTTATTAATGTTGGCCGGAGAATCGGCCGTCGCTCTGGATAATGCCGAACTTTTTTCACATCTTCAGATGGAAAAGGAAAAAATGGAAACAATCTTTTATGGAATGAGCGATGGGGTAATTCTTACTGATCTTAATTTCAAGGTTTTAACTTTAAATCCAGCCGCTAAATTCCTTTTGGGAATTAGCGAGTCTTCCCTAGGCCAAGATTTGAAAAAAGAATTGAGAGAATTTGATTTTTCCTCATCTCTCGAGGAAATAATTGCGGAAAAGAACAAAAACAGTTTTCGCTGCACGATTGAGCGCAAACAGCCGCAGCTGCTGATTTTAGATTGCATGACTACCCGGATTTTCAGCGCGGGCAATATTTCTGCCGGATTTGTGACCTTGTTCCGCGACATAACGGCTGAAAAAAAAGAGGAAGGAATTAAACAATCCTTCATCACTTTAATCAGCCATAAACTGCGGACACCGCTAGTTCCCCTGCTGGGCTATGCTCCCCTGCTTTTAGAAGGAGAAGAAAATGAAAAATTAAGTCCTTTTCAGAGAAAAGCTATTCAGTCAATTGCCAAACAAAGCAAGCTGATGGTCGAATTGGTGGAAAAACTTATTTCTTTTACTTTTCTTGAGGATCCGCACTCCATCTCCAAGTTTGATTGGTGTAATTTAAACCTTTTGGCCGGCGATGTTTTAAATAAGTTGGAAGATGTTTTTTCAAAACAAAATGTTGAGTTTTCCCTTGATCCATCGGTTGCGGAAGCGCCTCTGGTTTATATCGATAAAGCCAGGGTAAAAGAAATATTGATCATTCTCATCGAGAATGCCGTCAAATTCAATCCGAAGCAAAATAAAATTGTGAAAATTACCGCGGCGTCCTGTAACGAGCAATTTGTTCAGGTTGGGGTTGCCGATAACGGAAACGGCATTCCCCGGGAAGAATGGGAAAAGATCTTTTTAAAATTTTATCAACTGGAAAAAAATTTTACCGGTCAGGTCGAGGGCCTGGGGTTAGGCTTATATGTGGCGAAAATGATCATCGAATCTCTAGGCGGAAAAATTTGGGTGGAAAGCGCCGGCGGCGCAGGCAGCAGCTTCTTCTTCCTGCTGCCGATTAAACAAAAAGCAGTCTCCTCTCCCCAGAATACCCTTAAATTAGATTCTTTGTAAAAATTGCTAAAATTGTCCCGCAGGGTTCAGGCCTGCCTAAACCGTTACTTTATAATTTAGTTGGATCGCGTATTATTTGAAGTTCATTGCCGGGCTAAATGCGGCGGGCGGCTCATTTACAAAAAACAACTTAATCACCATTACCGGATACGGGCGTTAAGAATCAGATCGCCATGAAACTTTTTTATTGCAGTCACTTCAACACCATTACAATTAATCATCCCAAAGATGGAAAGATCGCACTTTGTGGTTACGTTACCCTTTTGCCAATTTTTTCGGTTTTACCAGCTTTATGCTTTTTTGTCTGACACAAATGGATTACTTCAGTAAGGAGAGACTATTTTGATCAGCTTTACACTTAGCAAACATCAGTTGAAACAGTCTGCCTCAGCTTTTTATCCGCCATATACGACCATAAGTTTAGACTCAAACCGCAAGTAAGTTCTTTAGCAAAATCCATTACACTAAAATCCAGCCTTACCCGCAGGCTAGTTCAACACAGGATTGATGTCGTGGCAAGCACGACTTCAATCCTGTAATTCGTTAGCCGTTTCTTAATTTCTTCAATAATTTATCATACGTTGAATGCGAACCAATCCAGAACCAAATTATTTCGTTGTCTTGCAGAATCCCAACTGTACGATAATCTCTTGTGATCCGAACCGAGAATATTGGACGAGTTGAATGTATCCGCTTAAAATGCAGACTCGGATAGTATGGATCACGAAGAAACAGCTTATAGCCCTCTTTCGCCTGTTTCTTAGTCGCCGAAGGTAACTCGGCATAACATTTCCAAAAACGATCTGTTGTTGTTGATTTCATAGTTTGTCAATATTCAATGGCGTGGTCTTCCCTCGCCTATGAGCCTCAATCGCTTCATCGGCAAGCCGGCCAAGTATATCTTCAGATCCAGCAAACGCTTTGTCCCATTTCCTTTCAACTTCAAGTTCTTCCATTAGCCATTTCGCCAATGCATTTTGCTCAATGTCCGGAAGCTTTGAAGCATCCTTAAATGCTTTCTCCAGCAATCTTGTCATGATTCACCTCTCTTCTTTTTTACGCCTAACACCGAAAATCAGTTGCCTACGCAGCGACGAAGGAGCGGAGTAGGTCAACTGTATTGTTTTGTTGGAAGCTTTTATTGCCGTTGATTATTACAATATTGAAACTCATGAGGAGCGCGGTAGTCTTATGCGATCCCATGAAGCACTTTATTGGATGTGCTATTTAATTCTCTTAATTTCATTAATCCATTTGTCTGTAACATGATATCTCCCTTAATCGCCAGTTTGTGGGTTGTTAAAACGCGTAGCAGCAGGAAAAATATATTGCCACCCGCCAAAATTATACTATTCCCTTTTCTTTTGTCAAGAAATTTTGTCAAGAAGGGAGAAATTTTTCCCTTGACAGCACTAGATGTTGTGTATTAGAATTGATTACCACAGCATGTAGTGGTAAATCCAATTTCCCGCAAAATAAAAAATCTTGACCTCTGGCTGTAACTTTTGTATGTTATTTCTTTTGCCGGTTGGATAAAAAGTTGAAAAATAATGAAATGTCCGTTTTGCCGGCATAATGAAAGCAGTGTGGTTGATTCCCGCCCGATGGAGGAGATGCAGGTGATTCGGCGGCGGCGGGAGTGTCTGGATTGCCATAAGCGGTTTACCACCTATGAGCGGCTGGAAGAACTGCCTTTGCTGGTGATTAAGAGCGGTAACCGCCGGGAAACGTTTGACCGGAATAAACTGCGGGAAGGGATTTTGCGGGCCTGCGAAAAAAGGCCGATCGCCACCAGCAACATTGAAAGAATGGTCCGGGAAATTGAATCCGAGCTGGAAGAATATGTGCTGGAAGTATCCTCGCGGATCATCGGCGAAAAAGCGCTAAAAAAGCTTAAAGAATTGGATGAGGTAGCCTATATCCGGTTTGCCTCGGTTTACAAACAGTTTAACGATTTAGACGCTTTTATGAACGAGTTGAAAATTTTACAACAGCAATTTGCCGGGAATGCGACGAATAAAAAAAATAAGAAATAAGCATCAAGGGGGGCAGGATGGAAAAGATTAAAGAAAAAGAAGAAGGCGTTTTGGATGAGCTTATCCCTCAGTTAGCCGCTAATTCTCTGACTGTGCTGGAACGCCGCTACTTGCGTAAGGATGAGAAAGGCCGGGTGATCGAAACCCCGCAGCAGATGTTTCGCCGGGTAGCGAACAATGTTGTCCAGGCCGATCTTTTGTACAACCCCGGCGCCGATACAAGAAAAACCGCTGATGAGTTCTATCAGGCGATGGCTTTATTGGAGTTCTTGCCAAATTCGCCTACACTAATGAATGCCGGCCGGGAGTTGCAGCAGCTCTCCGCCTGTTTTGTTTTATCCATAGAAGATTCGATTGATTCCATTTTTGAGACGATCAAACATACGGCTTTGATTCATAAAAGCGGCGGAGGCACGGGATTTTCCTTTTCCCGGCTTCGCCCGCGCAACGATGTGGTCCGCTCCACCAAAGGTGTTTCCAGCGGTCCGGTTTCTTTTATGAATGTCTTTAATGCCGCGACCGAGGCGATCAAACAGGGAGGAACCCGGCGGGGAGCGAATATGGCTGTATTGCGGGTAGATCATCCGGACATTATGGATTTTATTCTTTGCAAGGAAAAAGACACTTCTTTAAATAATTTTAATATTTCTGTGGCTTTAACCGAAAAGTTCATGCAGGCCGCGGAAAGAGACGAAGACTATGAACTGCTTAATCCGCGCACCAAAGAAGTGGTCAATAAAATTAAAGCCGGCGAGGTATTCGATAAAATTGTCGATCACGCCTGGAGGAACGGAGAACCGGGGGTGATTTTTATCGATCGGATCAATGCGGAAAATCCAACCCCCAAAATCGGCGAGATTGAAGCCACCAATCCTTGTATAACAGCAGATACCTGGATCATGACATCAAGCGGCGCGAAACTTGCCGGTGATTTAATTAATAAAAAATTTACTGCTTTGGTCAATGGCAAAAAATATAAAAGTGCGGATAAAGGATTTTTTAAAACGGGAGAGAAACCAATTTATCATCTTGAAACAAAAAATGGATTCGAGATAAAAGCCACAGCCGATCATAAAATAATGAAAATAAAAAAAATAACCCGGAAGAAAATTGAGACGGAATGGGTTGAACTTAATCAATTACGAAAGGGTGATCAGATTCTTCTGCATAATCATCAGGAGTTTAAAGGTTGGAATGGTTCATTGTCTGAAGATGATGGTTATTTGATTGGCTTATTAATCGGCGATGGAACAATAAAAAAAGATAAGGTCGTCTTATCCTCCTGGGGTGATTCGGCAGGGCCAAAGGCTCTTAGAGATTTTGTGCAGAAAATTGCTTTAAAACTTCCCCATCGAAAAGACTTTCAAGGATGGACAAAGGTAAAGAAACGAAATGAGTATCGTCTTGCTATGGGATATATAAAAGAATTGGCCGCGTCTTTAGATTTGCTGCCGGGTAAAAAAATAATTACTGAAAAGATAGAAAAAACTTCATCAGCCTTTTGTCAAGGATTATTAAAAGGTTTATTTGATACCGATGGTTCGGTTCAGGGGAGTCAAGAAAAAGGTGTAAGCATTAGATTGGCTCAAAGTAATCTGGAGATATTAAAAGCTGTGCAACGTATTTTATTGCGTTTTGGCATTGTTTCGACAATTTATCAAAACAGAAGGCCGGAAAAGGAAACATTATTGCCTGATGGAAAAGGCAGTAAGAAAGCCTACCAAACCAAAGCCCAGCATGAACTGGTTATTTCGGAGGAAAACATCTTATGGTATGATAAGAAAATAGGCTTTGAGGATCTTGAAAAAAGAGAAAAACTAGCTGCTTCGCTAAAGACATATAAACGAAAATTAAATAAAGAAAATTATCTTGCTGTAGTAGAAAAAGTAATATCAAAAAGCAAGCAAGCAGTATATGATGCGCAAATTCCAGGAATAAACGTTTTTGACGCTAATGGAATCTATGCGCATAATTGCGGCGAACAGCCGTTGCTGCCTTATGAAAGCTGTAATCTGGCTTCGATCAACCTGTCGAAAATGATTGAGGAAGACGCCGACGGGCAGTTAATGGTTAATTATAATCAGCTGCGCCAAACGACGCGCACCGCGGTCCACTTTTTAGATAATGTGATTGATATGAACAAATATCCGGTGCCGCAAATCGAAAAGACGACCAAATCTAACCGCAAGATCGGTTTAGGGGTAATGGGATGGGCGGATATGCTGGTGCAGTTAGGCATCGCTTATAACAGCCCGGAAGCGTTGGAGTTGGCCGAAGAGGTGATGTCGTTTATTCAAAAAGAAGCCCATCGTAAATCGCAGGAACTGGCCGAACAAAGAGGCAGTTTCCCCAATTTTTCTCAAAGTATTTATGCGGAAAACCGGAGTGGACTGCGCAATGCCACCTTAACCACGATCGCTCCGACCGGAACGATCGGAATTATTGCCGGGGTATCCGGCGGGATCGAACCGCTGTTTGCTTTAGCTTATGTGCGGAAAAATGTTTTAGATAACCAGGAATTAGTGGAAATTAATCCTTATCTGGAAAAAGTTGCCCGCCGGCATGGGTTCTACGATGATAAATTTATTGAACATCTGAAAGAACACGGATCAATCAGCCGGCTTACCGATATTCCCGAACGGATCCGGAAAACTTTCGTTACTTCTTTTGATATTACTCCCGAGGACCATATTCGGATGCAGGCCGCTTTCCAGAAATATACCGATAACGCCGTTTCCAAAACAATCAATTTTCCCAATTCGGCAACGATCGAAGATGTGCGGAAGTCGTACTTATATGCTTATAAACTCAAATGTAAAGGTTTAACGGTCTATCGGGATGGCAGCCGCGAGATCCAGGTATTGAATGTCGGCCATCAGGCTGCCGGCCAGGAAGCGGCAAAAAAAGAGTTTAAAGAACGACAGCCGCGCCTGCGGCCCAGTGTGACGGCCGGTTTTACGATGAAGCTGAGAACCGGCTGCGGAAATATGTATGTGACCCTTAACGAAGATGAACAAGGGCTTTGCGAGGTGTTTACCCAATTGGGCAAATCGGGAGGATGCACGGCTAGTCAGGCTGAGGCGATCAGCCGGTTAATTTCTTTAGCTTTACGGTCGGGGGTCAACATTGGGGAGCTGGTGGAACAACTGCAGGGTATTCGTTGTCCATCTCCGGCGATGATGGAAAGCGGGACGGTGCTTTCCTGTTCCGATGCGATTGCCCGGGCGATTAGCGGTTATTTCCAGGAAAAAGCAACCCCGACTCTGTTCAACGGAACAAAACCTGCATTAAGTTCTAAAGCGGCTGTAGATTTGTCGATGGTGTCGCGCTCTAATAAACGCGATGCGGTTGGTATTTGTCCGCAGTGTCCGGAATGCGGAACAATGTTAGAGTTTGGGGAAGGCTGTGTGGTCTGCCGCGGCTGTGGATTTTCGAGGTGCTGGTGACAATACAATCAGATAAATGGATTAAAATGATGGCTCAAGAATATAAGATTATTGAGCCTTTTTCCGAAGAACAGGTTTCCCAAGGGACTATCTCTTTTGGCCCATCTTCCTATGGCTACGATATTCGGCTGGCGGATGAGTTCAAGTTGTTGAAAAGTTCCCGCCCGGAGACGATTGTTGATCCAAAAAATCTGGATCCGGAGTTGTTTTCCTTTGCCCGCGGTGATTATTTTATTCTCCCGGGACATAGTTTGTGTCTGACCAGATCGCTGGAATATTTGCGCATCCCGCGCAATGTTTTAGCCCTTTGCACCGGAAAAAGCACTTACGCCCGCTGCGGAATCTTAATTAATATAACCCCTTTGGAAAGCGAGTGGGAAGGATTTATCACCATGGCCGTTTCCAACATTTCCCCTCTGCCGGTAAAGATTTATGCCGGGGAAGGGATCGCCCAGGTTTTGTTCCTGGCCGGCGACCAGCCCTGCGGCATTTCCTACGCCGACCGGAAAGGTAAATATCAAGCGAGCAAAGGGATAACAGAAGCGAAGGTAAGTTCATAACATATTGCAGTGCCATTGCAATGTTTGTGGAAATATATTACAATACAGTTGTAATATAAAAAATTATTTATGATCAATGAAACGCTTTTAAAGGAAGTTTTAATTAGTCAAAAAAAGGGTTTTTTGAGCAAAAATAAACTCTTTAGACGGGAGATTTTGGATGGTTTTTACGGAAAATATTCCCGGCAAAAAGAAGTTTTGTTGATTACCGGGATTAGAAGAGTAGGCAAGTCGTCCTTAATGAGGCTGATCTGGGATGAATTTAAGATAAAACAGGGATTAACGGATGATCAATTTATCTATTTCAACTTTGAGGATGAAAGATTAGTTGGTTTTGATAAAGATGATTTCAGCAAACTTATGGAAGTGTATAGCCAATTAAATTCTCCGAATACCAAAAAGAAAATATTTCTTTTTTTGGATGAAGTGCAAAATATTAATTACTGGGAAAAATGGCTCAATCGTCTTTTAGAGGAAAATAAATATAAAATTTTTGTCACCGGCTCCAATGCTACATTATTATCTTCGGAGCTGTCGTCAGTTTTGACGGGGAGAAATATTCCGGTCAGCCTTTATCCCCTGTCTTTTTATGAGTATTATATTTATTTTAAAAATAAAAAACTAACACCGGAAAGCTTTTACGATTCAGGAGAAAAAAATAATATTAAAAAAGCCTTAGGGCAATATTTAGAGTTGGGGGGGATGCCGGAGTATCTAAAAACCGAGTCTCCGGAATTAATTCAGGAATACTTCAAAGACATTTTATACCGGGATATAGTCAATCGGTACAATGTGAAATACAGGCAAGGGCTGAAGGAATTGGCCAACTTTCTTATCTCCAATATCGGCCAGATCTACTCATTAAAAAATTTAAGCGCTAGCCTGGCGATTAAAAATATTAATACGATCAAGAATTACCTGCAATATTTTGAAAACAGTTTTTTGTTTTTTAAGATACCGCTTTTTAGTTTTTCTTATAAAAAACAAATTTATAACCCGGGAAAAATTTACACCGCAGATATCGCTTTCTTTCAAAACATTGCTTTTAAGGTAAGTGAAAATGCCGGAGCCGTTTATGAAAATATCGTCTTTTTGCAGCTAATCAGGGATGCGGCCAATGAAGTTTATTATTACAAAACAAAAGACAATTTTGAGATTGATTTTGTCGTAAAAAGGAAAAATAAAATATCGGCTTTGATTCAAGTCTGCTTTAGATTGCTTAACCCGAGGACAATCGAAAGAGAGGAAAGGGCGCTGCTAGGCGGGATGGAAGAATTAGGTTTATCGGAAAGCTTTATCATCAATGAAGATATTGAGAAAATAGAAAAAAAGGGCAGCAAGAAGATTATTTATATCCCATTATGGAAATGGCTTCTTGCGGGCAAATAAATAAGGGGGGATTATGGCGTTTTTTATTGGGCGGGATCGGGAAGCCCGGCGGGCTTACGGGTTTGATGAAGTGGCTTTGGTGCCGGGAACATTAACGATTAATCCCGAAGAGGTGGATACATTCAGTCAAATTGGGGCGGTGAAATTGAAAGTGCCGATTATTGCCTCGGCGATGGATGGGGTTGTCGATACCAGGTTTGCCATCGAGATGGGTAAACTCGGCGGGTTAGCGGTGCTTAATTTAGAGGGTATTCAGGTCCGTTATGAGAATCCGGAAGAAGTTTTAGAAAAAATTGTGCAGGCTCCTTCGGAAGAGACGACAAAGTTGATTCAGGAGGTTTACACCAAGCCGATCAAGGAAGAGTTGATCGTAAAGCGAATCAGCGAAATTAAGCAAGCCGGCGTGCCGGTGGCGGTATCGGCGATCCCCAAACGCGCCGAACAGTTCGCCAAAATTGCGGAAAAAGCCGGAGCCGATATTTTCTTTATCCAATCAACGGTGACCACGGTTAAACATATTTCTTCTCAATATAAAGAAATCGATTTTTCCAAAATTTGTAAAAATTTAAAAATTCCGGTGGTGATCGGCAACTGCGTTACTTATGATGCCGCGCTGGAATTGATGGAAACCGGCTGTTCCGGTGTGCTGGTCGGGGTGGGTCCGGGGGCGGCTTGTACCACCCGCGGAGTATTAGGGATGGGTGTGCCCCAGGTAACGGCCACGGTGGATTGCGCGGCGGCCCGGGATTTTTATTATAAAAAAACCGGCCGCTATGTCTCGATTATCACGGACGGCGGAATGGTCGGCAGTGGAGACATCTGCAAAGCCTACGCCAGCGGCGCTGATTTGGTGATGATCGGCTCGGCGCTGGCCAAAGCGAAAGAGGCCCCGGGTAAAGGGTATCATTGGGGGATGGCGATGCCCGACCGCAACCTGCCGCGGGGAACGCGCGTTTTTGTCAAGACGACATCCAGCTTGAAAGAAATCCTGCTTGGTCCGGCGATTGTTGACGACGGAACCCAGAATTTGGTCGGAGCGTTAAAAATCGCCATGGGCAGTTTGGGCGTCAGAAATATTAAGGAATTGCAGTTGGTAGAAATCATCATCGCCCCGGATATAAAAACCGAAGGAAAAGTTTTTCAGAAGGCGCAGAAAGTGGGGATGGGGAAGTAATAAAGGCAGGGGTCTAGCGGGAGTTTCCTAGTTATGGACCGACAAAAGCAAGGAAATGAAAGATTTCCCGACGAGAAGCGGTCGGGTGATGTGTTGGTCATAACCTATGACCTACGGTGCGATGACATTGGGAGGAAAGTAGCGATTAAGACG
>JBDRON010000071.1:0-22555 GCA_043810025.1 Elusimicrobiota bacterium | reverse complement strand
CCCCGGGTAGACATCAATCGCCGTGCCTTCCACCTTGCCGGCTTGAGAAAGATAACCGTTATTGGCCGGATAAGTAATCGTCGCTGTCGGCTTGATCGTATCATAGACAAAAGTGTGGGTAGTTCTTCCTTTCTGGTAGTTGCCGGCATAATCCCGGGATTCGGTTATCAGACGGTAAACCAGGTTCGGCGTCCAGACCACACCTTTGGAAAGGGCATCGTAATACCAAGGTTCATTATTGAAATTAAATTGACCATCCGTAGGTGTGGTATCGGGCCAGTTTGTCACTGGCGGAATACTCCCGCCGCTATCGGTCCAGGTAATATCCGTCCAATAATTTGTTGTCCCGCCGGCGGTAAACTGCAGCAAAAGCATCTTACACATCTGAACTTTCCCTACAGGCGGATTATCAGTAGCCGTGCCGGAGATAGTGTTCAAATTACTAAGTGTATTAGTGTGATAGTTATCAGGAGGTTGAGCAATAACCGAACTGGGAGCTTGCGGGTCAGCCTGATAAATATCAAAAATAAATGTGGTGGTGCTCCAGGCCGACTCATAATTTTCAGCACTATCAACAGCTTTGCCAATAATTTCGTAAGTATTCCCGTGTTCCCAGGGGTTCGCCCCGCTGTCCGGTGGACCAATATAACTCCAAACACCGCTGGAATAACCAACAAAATTGGCATCAAACCAATATTGGGAATTATATTGTTCATTGTTTCCGGAGTTAAAATCTACCCCATCAATATGCCAGCTTGAACCAGCCCAGACTTTTTTCGGGGGTGTAGTTTTGTAGATATTGGTTTTTACATTCTTCACTTTTCTGGTTGTATAACTACTTAGATCATCGTCAGCGGTACCGGAGATTGTCGGAAGTGAGTTTTTATATCCTGGATTGGCAGCGCTACCGGAAACATTGGTTAGTGCGGAACGCGGTGACGACTGGTCAAAATAAAAACTGTCTGCCCCCGGCGGTGAGCCGGTTAACCACTGTTCATTTCCGCTACCGGCTATTTCTGATGGTTTTTTGGAATTGTCCACGGCCCGGCTGGTGACCTCGTATTTGGCGTTGTTGACCCAGGGGCCTGTTCCGGTAAAGTTGTAATACCATTCAAATATCCCGGAAGCAATTTCGCTTCCCAAAGTCACATCAGGATAATCGGTTGGTTCGGAGCCGGCCCAGGTCGTGCCGGTCCAGAAGGCCTCTGGTGGCGGGGAGACCTTGCGTAGCCGCATCTCCACACGGTTAAGCCCAGCCGCAGAACCACCGGGACCGGCCGGGTCGGAAGCAGTACCGGTGATGGAAACGAAGCCTAGTTTTACCATTTGATTATCTGAAGGAAGCGTAACCATTGATACCGGATTGGTAAAATCAACAAGATTAGATGTCTTTAGGTCTGGCGATGTATCCAGATTACCTGGAAAATCGTAAGCCCGGGCTTCAAAACTGTATTGCCGGCCACTGACAAAAGATGAAATCGGCACAGTATATGTCCAGCCTACAGGCGATACCCCGTTGCCCCCATTAGCAACAGCCCAACTTGAACCCTCTGTCCAGTAACCACTCGAACCCAAAGCCCACCAGTAGGTGTTTGTATAGGTTAAATCACGGAGGCGAACTTCAACTTTTAGCAAATTACTGGAAGTATCCGAGGCTGTTCCGGAAATTGTCGCCAGGGTCTGATTTTCCCAATCAAAGTTAAGTTTTAAAGTGGAAGCCGAGGGTTTAAGAATTGTGGTATCTGGTGGACCCTGGTCAACACGGAAGGTCGTTGTTGAATAAACTGACGACCAGTTACCGGCCCGGTCTTTGGCCCGGCTATGAATCTGGTAATTGTTATCCGAGGTCCAGGCCGGTATACCGCTATATTTTCTCCATTCCACTGTGTTTAAGTTCGGACCCGCATACCAGTCAGCATTCGACCAGGAATTCGGGTCGGTTGTCCAACCACCGGCCCAGTTCCAGTAAGTTGCCCCCTGAACCAAATCCTGAATCCGAATTTGCACCGAATTATCGCCATCCACACCGCTAAAGCCGGCGGTTTTGTCTCCGGCAAAACCGGAAATTGTTGGTAGGGAAATTACTACTGATTGGGACGGAGCAGTTATTGAAGAGGTGGGACTGGTGATATCGTACCGGAAACCAAAGCTTGCCGCGGTCTGAACATTGCCCGCGGTATCTTCGGCCTTAGTCTTTAGATAATATTTTGTGTCCGTATTCCATTGCGTTTCCAGTTGGGCATTTAGATAATCCCAGTTCTGGTTCGGGGTATCGCCATCGATATTAGAAACAACAAACCACAATGGCTGCTCCTCGGACCAGGAATTTATTGTATGTTTCCAGGTCCAGGTAGAGCCTGAAGAATCGAAATAATAAAGCTGCAGCTGCATCTTACTGACCTGGGCCGGAACATCCGGCGGACCGGAGCAGGTGCCGGAAATTGCGGTTATTGCCGTATTAAGAAAACTATTATTTACCGGAGAAGTTAGAGCGCTGGCCGGTGGACTGATATCAAAAACCACTGTTCTTGTAGAAAGTTGAACATCCAGAGCGCCATCCTGGCCAACTTTTACGGCTTTATCCCGGGCCCGGGTGCGAATCCGGTAGGTCTGACCGTCGGAACTGGTCTGGGTGGAAATTTTTAGCCACCAGGTTGCCGAAGTTGGATAAACAGAATAATTATTCCCGAGGGCAAAGTTTTCCACTGGAACCCAGGCATTTTCCTGTGTAGTCTGATCAGCATAATTCGTCCAGCCTGAGCCATCCCAGCCCTTGTACGGCGGTGAACCGACATTTTCACAGATATTCAAATCCAGTCCGCCGGAAGAACAGACGGCAACATTGTCCGAAATGGTCCCGGAAATTGTCGCCAGGGTATTTACCCGCGTCTCCGCCGCGGTCGGTTTTTGAATATAGGACTGCGGCGGGATGTTGTCATATTTGAAATTCACTGAAGGGCCGGCCAGGGTGCCGTCAAATTCCTTGTTCCCGGAATATGTGGCCTCGGTTTCCGCGTTCAGGGCGCCATCGATTGCCCGCGATCTGACGATATAGGAAACCCCGTTGTCAAACGCCGTCGGAGAACTCACCGTAAAATACCAGTTTAGCCAGCCGCCGCCGATTTGCGAGGCCTCGTTCCATGTCTGGGATGCGGTCCAGTTCTTGTTGGGGTTGTCCCAAAACAGGGCATCACCGCCTTTGGAAACCATCACCTGAATCTTACCGGCGCCCATTCCGGCGGAATACGGCTGCCCGGCCGGCGGCGGGTCATTGTTGCAGGTTCCGGAAATTGTCAGCAACTCCGAACGAATGGAGCTGTTATCCGGAACTGTCGCTAACGATGCCGGTACTGTGTTGTCAAAATAAAAATATTTTGTTCGTTCCCCGGCAACATCACCGGGTATAGCTTCCTCATTTAGCGCCTGGTCAACCGCGTAAACCTTAACTTTATATCTATGCCCGCTGCTAAAATTGCCTGCCCCGACCGGCAGTGTCCAGTTGGTAGCAAACGAGACCCAGCTCCAGGTGGAATATTCCACCCACTGGCTCAATGCCGAGGACCAGTAGGTAGTACTCCAGGTTAGGTCCTGAATTAAAATATAGGCCCGGTAACCGGCCATATTATCAGCAGCGGTCCCCGAAATTGTTCCCAGATTTTTGTAATAATAGTCGTTGGCCGGTTTGGTCAGTCCTGATGCCGGAGGATTGGCATCAACGGTCACCGTATTGGAAGCCGAACCGACCGCAAAACTGGTCTGGACATTTTTCGCCTTATCCCGCGCCCGGGAAACGATTAGATAATCACCGGTAGGAAGCTGGGACCCAGAGTAGAGCCAGGACCAGGTACTGCCGGCAATATAATAACCGGCATTATTCCAGTAAGCCGTTCCCAGCCAGCCTGTACCATCACGCCAATACTGACCGGCCAGTGTTCCGGTCTTGGCATAAAACATTACGGCCACACCGGCGGAAGGCGTAAGCGAGGCATCGTTGGTATCTATACCGGACAGCGAATCAGTCATTCCTCCAGTAAAAGCCGATGGTTGCTTGGAGACAAGCCCGCCGTTTACCGGCCAGGTGATTGTCGAAACCGGCGGGCCGGAATCCCAGCGGAAAGTAATTGTTGTTCTGACAACTTCGTAGTTGGGGTCGTTGCCGCCGCTGGAATCAACCACCCGATCCTGTGACCGGGAAGCAATATAATAAGTGGTTGCCTCGGTCATTTCTAAAGCAGGAGGAATAATTGAATTATTATACCAGATTGGATTAACCCCCCCGGCCGGACTAACCACTGAGTTATGCCAGGAGGCCACACTGGGAACACTGCCAAGTATAAAGCTACTTCCGTCCCAGTAATATCCTTCTTTCCAGAGCATCCATTTTACCAAATTTATCCCGCCACGTTGATTATCCAAAGCCGTTCCGGAAATAACCGGCAGCGTTCCCGCCCAGCTGCCGGACCCGGGAAAAGTGGTTAAAGAGTCCGGTCTTTCCGGGCTGGCTTGATAGAGGTCATAGTAAAAAGTTTTTGTTGACCAGCCAATCGTCCAATTGCCGCAGCGGTCAACTACCTTAGTATATATTGTGTATTTCCGGTCCTGCACCCAGGGCAGGAAATATTGCCAGTTTACTGTTGCCCCGGCCGTTGGCGAAGCCGCAGCCGTGGACACCCAGAGAGAAGAAGTGTTCTCGTCGCCGCTGAAATAATCGGGCGCCGAACCCCAATCCGAAATAGCGGATATCCAACGTTTTCCCGTCGTCTCATCCTTAATAAATAATTTTACCGCCCCAGCGCCTAAATAGTAATTGTCCGAAGCTGTTCCGGAGATTGCCGGCAAACTTTTTCTCCAGGTGTTATCGCTTGGCTGGGTAAGCGCATACTGAGGGATAGTGTTATCTTTCAAGAAATAATAAGCAAGATCACCGTCAACCGTAGGATTGGACCAGCTGGCCCCGCTGTTGGCGCTCGTTTGATAGTAGGAATTGCTCCCATCATAACTTAAATCTATTCCCGTAGCCGGAAAACCGCTGTCCTTGGTGTCATAAACCAAAATCCGGTAATAAATTAGTGATGTAGCGCTGGGCGAAAAGAAATAGAGCCGATAGGTCTTCCCACTTTCCAAAATTACCCCGGGGAAGGTTACTTCGAGCCAGCTTGCCGCCGGGGTCGCCGGAACCGCTGCTGCTGCCGCTACAATCGTTGTATCCAGAACAAGCAGATTATCGGTAACATTCCAGACCTTTGCATAAAGGCTATCCGCCGGGTCACCGCCGACATCCTGAACATAACAACCGATTTTAGTTATACCTTTATTCCCGCCGGAAACCGTAAAAGTTTCACCCAGATAATTTGCCCCGTAAATTGGCACGGAAAGAGTAGATGGCGTTTTGGCATCATAAGCCGTACTACTGGCGTTATTTGGCGCCCGGCTGTAGGGGACACCATAATAGGACCCGTCGGTATACTTTATAACAAAAATCGGACTGGATAGACCCGGAGCGGAACCCCAAGCCACACCATTCTCATTATAATAGCAGCCAAGATTGATATCCAGGTAGGGTGTGCCGGAAGGACCGTAAGGTATTACCTGTGAAGTATCCTCAAAACAAACCAAACCATTATCAGTGTCGACACCGGCATTCCAGGTGGCGATAAGATAATATAACTGCCCACCGGTAACTGCGGGGAGGTCGGGCATATTAACCCCGGCCCACCAACAACCGTCAGCTGCGGTATTTAAGGTATAGGTGCCGGAGTCCAGCCAGACATTGGCATCGGAAGTCAACGTATCACTTATGCCCACATTCCAGTTACCATCAACATCGCGGGATTGGTAAAGTTTTATCTCCGCTATATTTCCGTCCTTGGGAGCAGTAAAAGCGATCGCTGAACCATCGCCAGCGCTATTCATTGAACCATGAATTCTTAGTCTACACCCGCTTAATTCATTTCCCCAGTTTTCATCAGCAAAAAGCGTTGTCGTAATCTGCGCTATTCCACAAACCAAAACAAAAAAGACAAAAAACCAGCGCCCGATTTTATTCAACCGCCTCCCAATGGATAGCAGAACCAAATCGGTTGGTTGTTTAATCGCTAATAATAATTTTCGCCAATTATATTCTTCCATTTTATTTTATCCCTAAAAATTCCAATCGTTCTCTTGTTACATTTCTTACGGCCGCTTCTTTATCCTTCAACATCTTCTTCAATAGCGGAACAATCTTATTTTTACTCGCCGCCCCAAAACTTAAACTTAAAGAAGTAACCGCTTGCATCCTGATTGTCGGATTAGGGTTTCCCAAACCTCTACTAAAACACTGATATATTTCTTCCGTTGGCGGATAATTGGTCAGGGCATTGGCGGCCTGAAGCCGCACCCCAATTTGTTCTTTTTCATTTAAAAATGTTTCCATCAACGTTGGCACAACTGATTTGTCCTGGGCATAACCCAAAGAATACGCCGCCGAAAAACGCACTTCCGAATTTGGATCTGTTTTCAGCAAATTCTCTACCTCTTTAGCAGTTGATTTATCCTGGCTGCAGGCCAGGGACTCCACTATTTTTGATTTTATATTAGGATTCCCTTCTGTTTTTAATTCTTTCACCAACTCCGCGGTCGCCTCTTTATCCCGGGCTTTACCCAATCTTTCAATCGCCGATAATTTTTTACTTAGATTTTTGTTTTTCAAATTTTTAATCTCCACCGCAACATTTATTCTCTCTTTTGTTATCTTTCCCCTTTCTTCGGCAAAACTTTGGCCCGGCAAAATCAGGAGCAATATCAGAATATAAATAGACTGGGTTATTCCAATAATATTGACAAAAGTCTTTAATTGTGATATTATACCTCTAGTGAAATTTGATAAGGAACAACGCAAAGGTTTAGCAAAAGCATTATACGATATTGGTAAATTAGTTTTTGCTGTAGTAGTGTTAGGGCCTCTGGTCTCGCCGGAAAAATTCAAATTAACTTTGTTCATTTTTGGTTTTATAGTATTTTTGTGTATCTTTGTTTTTGCTACGATTTTAAACAAAGGAGAATAAAATTTATGCAAGGACCGGATTTGCTCTATATTGCTTTTGGTGGTTTGCTTATCTTCTGTATTATTATTGGTATAATTGTGATTCATCAAGACTGGAAAGAAAAACATTCTCATAAACCTACTCAAACCCCACCTAAATAAAATAGGGGCAGTTCCGACCGGCACAAAAAATATCGCCCTAAAAGACTCTAATCCACTTTTTAATTTTTTCATAATTTTTCTACCTTCTCTAAAATTCCGCATTCCCAACCATTTTTTTTGCCCGATTTTCCGTAGATTAATTATCAATTGCTTTTTTGTTGGGGGACAGCGCTGAGCAGCTGCACTTAAGTTGACAGTCCACGGTCGATAGTCCGGAGAATAAAAGATTTCGAGTTTTTTAACTGCGGACAGTGGTCTGTCGACTGTGGACTACTCACAACCTTAGGGGGAGCGTTTGGAATGAACAACTTGAGGGGGGCAATAAAAATCGGGAGAGCGAACTCAGGCCGGCCAAGATCAACAAGAGCAAGAGCAAGCTGACCTTTAAACCGGCGGATATTTTTTCTAAACCCGGCCGCCGTTCGGAACGGGAGGAAACCAGCGCCTCCATTCTCGGAAAAATCTGCTTAAACGGCGCTTCCCTTTGCCAGCGGCAGGTCACAAAAGAAGAAATTTTTTCTACCGATTTTAAAGCTTCGCTCAACAGATATAAATTACGGTTGGCTAACAGCTGCTGCAGACCGTAAATGAACAGATTTTTTACTTCCTGATTTTTCTGATGGATCAACTGGTTCTTTTCGTCGCGGGCCTCGAAATCAGCATCGGCGCAGACATCGGCGAGCAGCTGCCGGGTTAGAGGGTGATAAATAAAAAAGGGGGCAGAACCTTGTTCTGCCCCCAACGATATTTGAGGAATGATGGCAAAAACCGTCACCAAAAAAATCATGTGGAAGAGGGACTGATGTTTCCTCATCTGGCCTCCGGCAACCCGGCTGCCCCAATATTTTTTACTCGGGGCCCGTGGCTTTGCGTCCCCAGATTACTCTGGGTTTGCCTCTTCCCCATCGACGGGAAAGACTCAATTACGGGAGCATAAGTAATTGAATTGATCGGTTTATCTTTCAACCCAGTCAAGGTATAGCAGACCCCCCCCAATTTGTCAAGCAGATTTTTAGGGGATGCAAACTGCCCGTCTTTTCGGATGTTTTTTGTGATAATACTTTTCCCATTTTCATCTTTATTACAACTGCTATTGTAGGTTTGATTTTTGCGACGGTTGTTCTTTACTCCGATTGGCGAGCGAAACACCCTAAGCATAAAAAGGCTTAATACTCGCCAGACCAATCGTTTAATCAGGAGCAATATCAGAATATAAATAGGGGTTATTCCAATAATATTGACAAAAGTCTTTAATTGTTGTATAAAAGCCTTAATGAATGAAACGTGCTAATCTGTCGAAAGCGCTATACGAAGTAGGAAAACTTACATTTGCAGCATTAGTGATTGGACAATTTATTTCTTCACAAGGATTTAAGATCGGTGTTTTTATCGGCGGATTAATTTTTTTTATTGGCGCATTTACAGCGGCGTATATTATAGACAAGGAGGAGGACAAATGAAAGAACTGGGATTGTATATTCTTTTTGGCGGCGGAATACTGTTTTTGATAATTTTTACTGCTATTATTCTTTACTCGGACTGGCACAAAAAACATCGCCCTAAAAAACTCTAATCCATTTTTCAATTTTTTCATAATTTTTCTGCCTTCTCTAAAATTCTGCATTTCCAACCGTTTTTTTTGCCCGATTTTCCGTAGATTAATTATCATCGGATTGATTGCTGATAAAGGAGAATAATTATGGAAGGAATTTATATTTTGCTCGCCGGAGGGGTCATGGTAGCGCTTATTTTCGGAGTAATAATTCTTCATCAAGATTGGAAAGAAAAACATTCCCACGCGGCTGCGCAGATGAAAAGTTGTTTTTGGTTTTGGAGGAAATAATTAATGAAATTAATCAAAAAAAGGTCAGCTCTTATTGTGTCTTTGACTTTGAGGAACGGGCTTTATCGATAATTAAAGATATCTATACCGTAATTGATTCGCAAACAGGCAAGGTTGATGAAAATGTTTATAACACAGTTGAATTAAAGCTGGATAAAGCCAGAAAGTTCAGTGATAATAAAAGAAATCCAACATCTCAACTTTCCTATGCCAAACACGCTATTCAACAATATGGAGTAATTTTGCCACCGGAAAATGTGGCGGCGATTAAAGAAAAAATGGCGGAAGCGGAAAAAGCCAACAACACCGGCACTTATGAAGAGACGTTTAAAGCTTGCGATGAATTGGACGAGATTTTGCATAAAAAATTAGGCTTAGTAAATGAATTAATGCAGATTGAGAAAGCTGCTAATTACTGCAATGAAGAATCGCCCTCCAAATCGGCAAAATTTTTTAGTTATATTGAGAAAATTATTGAAGCGGCAAGTCAATCAGCCGGCGATAAATTATTTAGCCTGCTGAACGAGATAAGGCCTGAGGTCTTTGCCATCAATCAGCGATTTGAAAACACTGCAAGAAAAATATATAAGGACATCGCAAAATGACCGAAAAAAAGGTCTGCCCGATTTGCAGTTTTGAAAATACAACTTTAAATATTAACAAATGCCCGCAATGTGATTCCGACTTAGCGCCGTTCAGTGTTTTGGATTCTCTATCCGCTGAAGAGGAAAAAAAAATTCGAGTCAGGTTGGAATTGGGCGCTCCTTCGTATCTGATGCTTTTGCTGCTGTTTATTCTATTGATCGGTGTGGTTGTTTTCCAATTTATTCGGCTTAAACAATTGGATTTGGAATATAAGAACAATCTGGAGGTCGTAAATAAACAAGTAACAATCGTCAATAAAGATCTTACGGCGGAGATTGTTTCGCTTAATTTAGCTCTGGAAAAATATGTTTTAGAACAGAAGAATTTTCAGTCTGAATATTTACAATCGCAGAGAGAATTAAAATTCGATGTTTATCCAATTCAAAAGGGTGACACCTTACGCAAGATTTCGCAGCGTCTTTACCATACCGGGGATTATTATTCGGTATTGATTTTATTTAACCCCTGGATTAAATCCGCCGGTTTAAAGGAAGGTAGAAAAATAAAGATTTTAACCGATGTTAATATTGTCGAAAGTATTTATCGGAATGTAATTAAAGCCGATAGGTAATTTTTTGTTTTATAAACCGCCATGAAAACGATGGAAAAAGATCTGCATTATTATTATAATCGGGCGATTGTTTTTTTTGTAGAACTTGAGCGGATTAAAAATCAAGCGGCCGATCAAACTATGCGCAGCGAAATTAATCATAAACTCCTGGCCTGTGAAGTGGAGATAAAAAACGGGAGGAAGCAGGAACTGTTGAAATCCGCCCAAGCTAATTTCGCTAAAGATAAGCTGAGCAAGGCTATCGATTACTATAGAGAGGCTGATGAATTGTTTCCGGAAAATTGGATTAAGGAAAAGATTGGAGCCTTAAGAAAGCAACTATTGCATAAAAATTTATTGCTAAGAGCCGGGGAAGCAGAAAGGACTTCGCATTTTATGGAAGCTGCGCAGTTCTACAGGGAATATTTGAATAATAACGGTAACGAAGGGATGATTGTTTTTAAATGCGCTATCTGTTTTTTAAAAGCAAATAAAACTGAAGATGGGAAAGAGATATTCAAAAAACTGCCGGCAGATTTTAAACCTGCGGAGTTAACACAGCCGGAATTATACGATTATGGATATTTGCTTGCCCTAGCCGGAAAGTACCGGGAAGGCTTAAAAATATGGGATTCTATTCAGCGCAGCGATGTTGTTTTTTTGCAACAAAAAGAGCTGCTGGAAAAGCTAATCATCTCTGATCTTTATAAAAACATCAAGGACAAAAATAGTGTTGATGGGATTTATCTCACCGCTAAGTTTATTAGGCGGGCCGCCAATGATCAAAAATTTAAAGGTATTGCTGATTATTTGATTTATTCCAGTGTCGAACGGCTTTGGTCGGAAGAAAAATATCAGGATATTTACGAGCTTCTTACGCCTTATCCTCAACGAGTTAATTCCAAACTATTGGCGATTTATGCGAAATTATTTTTTAAGTTATCCGAAGAAACAGGACAATATTTATCTGAGCTTACCTTGTTTTGGTTATCGGCGGTTTATAACCCGGAAATATCGGCTAAGCTGGCAGCCTCTGAGCAAGAAACGGAGAAGGTTCAGGAATTTTTGCTTGGCGAGGTTGAAAAAATAATCAACAAGCAGTTGCTGGTTCATAATCATCAAACAAAAAATAAAGTTTTGCTTTATTGGAATCTGGAAAAACGGATTATAAATAAACTTAGAAATATTATTGCTGATCGCAAGGAACTTTACTGTTTGATTCAAACACCCCGATTTGCTAATCGGTTTGGGTTTTCAGAAAGTATTTTGCAATTAATTAAGGATAATCGGGATCATTTTGCTAATATTGAAGAATATTTTACTTTCGGAGCATATTACACAAAGGCTGGCGAATCTCTTTTGGCAATAGAAAGCGAAAATTTTGAACAGGTTAAAAATCCCGTGCAGTTTGAGCTTGAGGAGGCAAACGAGTTCGTCCAATTTGCTGCGGCCAAAATGAATTTTAAATACGGACTTTATGCAATTGAAATCGGCAATAAGAATTACGAACGATTTTTTAGCAGCCTCCCTTTTTTACTGGAAAGAGCGCCCGGCCTGGAAAAAGAATTAATTGACAAAGCAATGGAAGAACATCAGGCAGAAAAATTAGCCAAATATGAAGAAATAGTTAATAATCTATATCGGAGAAGGCAAAACAAGGAGATAAAAGAAACACTGTCCCATCTTATGGTTAAGCAGGGTTTAATATCGTTTAATAATGATAAAATAAGCATTGATGTTTTTAAAAGCAAGGTCCAAAAGGCGCTAAAGCTTAACCCTGATGATGAGTATGCCTTAGCAATGCTGGAGGAAGCAGATATTGGACAGCAGAATGAACAGGTTATCTCTCTTCTAGAAAAAGCCAAAATAGGCCGAGCCACGGAGATTGTTCTTGAGTCTAAGCATCAAAAAGTGCGGGAAATATATTTTGAGTGCTTGGAAGAGGTTATTGAGGAAACGCTGTATTCTGACGTGGGGGATGAGGCAGGAATGGCAATTATTAATAATATACTAAAATGGGCTTCGCAGGTAGATGAGACTCATCCGCTGATTTTAAAACTAAAAAGATTACTGAGGACAAATAAATGAATCCTTTTAAACTATTAAACGTTGCCGAAAGCGCTTCCCCTGCGGAAATAATTCAGGCGATGGCTAAGGCGATGCAAGAAAGAAAATACCCGATCCAAGACATCGCCCAAGCGCAAAAAGGTTTAATCGATCCCATAGCCAACAAGGGTTATCGGTTCATTAATTTTATCAATATTCAATCTTTATTTGATATTAATTTATTACCTCCTGAAGATATTTCGATAACCACTTTAGAATATAAACCTAATAATCACAATTAGTGAACAAGCAATGAAAACAAAATCGGCTGCAAGGCAAAATAAGATAAATTTTTTGCGCTCGAAAATTGCTGGATTTCAACTGGAGATTTATAAACTAAACAGAAGTCTTGCTGATCAAAGAACTATTTTTGAAAATAGAGAAACTGAATTTGTTTTGAATATACTGGAGGTGTTGGATGCCTTTGAGCTTTTGGACGAGAATATAAAAGATAAAAGTAAAACTTTAGACAAATCTACACTGATGTTACTAAACAATATCCTGGCGATCCGGAATAAAATTTTACGTTTTTTAAAAACCAGAAAAATCGTTCCGATCGAGTTCACTGATCAGAAAGCCAAGATGGAATACTGTAAGATAGTGGAAATCGTGCAAGATTTGGAGAAGGACAACGAGACAATACTTTCTGTAATAAAGAAAGGCTATATTAATCCTGAAACAAAAAAGGTGATTAGGAAAGCTGATGTAGTAACTGTTAAAAATTAAAAGCAGTCAATCCCCAGGTAAAATTTACGGATCCTTATAACAGACAATGCGCGCCGATTTTGCAAATTATCGGCGCTTTAAGTCGCCCCATAAATGGGGCAACTACGATGATGTAGGGCAGGGCTTTAGCCCTGCGGTTTTAAAGACGCAAGCCTAAAGGCTTGCCCTGCAAAATCAACAATAAATACTTATCATTTCATTTAAGGCCGCCCTAATAGCCCGCGATTATGATCCCTTTAAAAAACAATATTCATTCCCGGCATTTTCCGCTAATCAATTATTTACTGATTCTGGTCAACAGCGGAATTTTTGCCTATCAACTGCGGCTAAATTATTTTCACCAGCTGGATAATTTCGTTTTCAACTGGGCGGTAATCCCGGTTAAATTAATTGAACACCCGGGGCTGGAATGGCCGACTTTGTTTGGTTCGATGTTTCTCCACGGCGGCTGGCTGCATCTGCTGGGGAATATGCTTTATCTCTATATTTTTGGCAATAATGTCGAAGACAAACTTGGCCATCTGCGTTATCTAATTTTTTATCTCACCTGCGGTCTGCTTGCTGGAATTACCCAGATTTATATGTTCCCCCAGAGCGCCGTTCCCCTAATCGGCGCCAGTGGAGCAATCGCCGGAATCATGGGCGCCTATTTTTTCCTCCACCCCTTTTCCCGCATCCGCACGCTAATCCCCATCTGGTTCTTCTGGAAAATCGTCGAAATCCCCGCCTTTTTTTATCTCGCCTTCTGGTTCGTCCTCCAATTATACACCAGCCACCTGTCCCCGGCCGCCGCCCAAGGCGGGGTAGCCTGGTGGGCGCACATCGGCGGCTTCCTCTCCGGCGGCCTTCTTCTATTCTTTTTCAGGAGATAGTTTTTTTGAAAAAACCTAGGGCATTTGTGTCATTGCGAGGGAGTGCAACGACCGAAGCAATCTCTTTTTATCGGCGATAACGACAGATTGCTTCGTCGCTTCGCTCCTCGCAATGACACTCCTGGCGACTTTTTGAGCAGTATACTAGGCAAACCCGACTACTTTAGACTGAACCTTAGCATTGGCGTAACAGGTTAGCTCTCAGAAGTAATTTAAAATCTTTTCTCCTCTCCCCTCGTGGGAGAGGGAGTTGCTACGCTACTGGAAGCTAACCTGTTACGCATTGGCTTGTAAAGAAATTAAATTTTAAAAAACATCTTGACATACTGATGTTCTGATGTTATAATGCGAATAGGAGGTGGTTTACATGAAAGCGCATATAAAAAGAACAACGATCTACCTGGATGAACGATTACACCACGCCTTGCAGATAAAGGCGATCGAAACAAGCCATTCCGTTTCCGATTTAATCACAGAATCGGTGAGATATTCCCTTGCCGAAGATGCTGCAGATTACGAGGCGTATGAGCGGCGAAAAAATGAGCCGGCAGTTACTTTTGAGAATGTTCTCAAAGAATTGAAAAAAAATGGGAAAATATAATTTAAAAATAAAGAAGTCGGCGGCAAAAGAACTGGCCAAAGTTCCTCAACCTGACCTTCGGCGAATCATCGACAAGATACAGAACTTGGCCATCGATCCAAGACCTGCGAGCTCGCAAAAACTTTCGAACTTTGAATTGTATCGCCTAAGACAGGGAGACTACAGAATTGTTTATAGTGTAAATGACGTAGATATTGTAATTGAAATCATAAAAATCGGGCATAGAAGAGATGTCTATAAATTCTAATTTTCCCCTTTGTTTCATGTGAAACAATTTGTTTGACACAGAGTAAAAAATTTTATAAGATTAGCCCATGCCTAAAATTATCGCTATTGCTAACCAAAAGGGCGGGGTCGGAAAAACGACTACCGCGATCAATTTATCCTCTTCTTTAGCCCATCTTGCCCAGGAAACACTTTTGATCGACCTTGATCCGCAGGCCAACACCACCAGCGGGTTGGGCATCGACAAACAGGAAGTAAAAAACAGCATCTATCAGGTGTTACTGGAAGAACTTCCTTTAAAAGACATTCTCCTCTCTACCGGACTGGACTGGCTAGACTTGGCTCCCTCCAGCATTAATTTGGTGGGCGCTGAAATCGAATTAGTGAGCGTAATTTTCCGGGAAACCCGTTTGCGCAAAGCTTTAGAAAATTTAGATAAAATCTATAAATGTATCACAATTGATTGCCCTCCTTCCCTAGGATTATTAACCATTAATGCTTTAACCGCGGCCGATTCCGTCTTAATCCCCATTCAATGCGAATATTACGCCCTGGAAGGGCTGGGACAATTATTAAAGACTATTGACCTAATCCGCGCCAACCTCAATCCCCGTCTGGAAATCGAAGGCGTACTGCTCACAATGTTTGACAGCCGGATCAACCTTTCCCAGCAAGTAGTTGAGGAGGTTAAAAAACATTTTGGCCCAAAAGTTTACAACACAATTATTCCCCGCACCGTCAGGATCGCTGAGGCTCCCAGTTTTGGCAAACCGATTATCCTGTATGACCAACACTGCAAGGGGGCCGAATCGTATTTAAGCCTAGCCAAGGAAATGATTTCCCTCAAAGAGGAAATTCTCCAAGCGATTCCCGAAGCGGAAAAAGAACCTGTCCTTGGGTAAAAATACACAAAGGTCTTGAGTCATGAGTTGTGTGTTATGAGTCTAAAGGAATCGAGTCTTTTAAGCTCAAGACTCACGATTCATAACCCATGACTAATTTTGGAATTTTAGCTCGCAAGATATTTGTTTCATGTGAAACATTATTAGGAGGCAACTTAGATGCATAAAGCTTTAGGAAAAGGGCTGGAAGCCTTAATTCCAGTTCTAACTCAAATTAAAGAAGGTGACGAAGCTTCGGCAAAAAAAGTAAGCAGTCTACAAATTCACGGCATCCGGCCAAATCGTTATCAGGCCCGGATGATTTTTGATCCGGAAAAGCTGCAAGAATTATCCGATTCCATCAAAAATAGCGGAGTTATTCAACCGATCTTGGTCCGTCCGACCGCTATTTCCGGAGAATATGAGTTAATTGCCGGCGAACGCCGGTTACGGGCGGCAAAACTGGCTGGCTTAAGGGAAATCCCGGCCATTATTCAACCTTTAAACGATGAACAGCTTTGTGCGGTCTCCTTAATTGAAAATCTGCAACGGGAAAACCTCAATCCGGTGGAAGAGGCCGAAGCCTATCAACGGTTAATCGAAAAATTTGAATTAACCCAGGAAATACTGGCTAAACAATTAGGCAAAACCCGTTCCTCCATCGCCAACACCCTCCGTTTAATTCATCTCCCCGAAGAGGTTAAAGAAAATATTATTCTCGGTAAAATATCGGCCGGTCATGCCCGCAGTTTGGCTTCCATCGAGGATAAAGCAAAACTGAAAGAGCTGGCTACCAGGATTGTCAATCAAAAATTAACGGTTCGGGAAGTAGAAGAGTGGGTCAAAAAATGGAAGATTGGCAAATCCCCACATAAGGCTAAGCCGACACAAAAAAAAGGCCTGGAAATTGTGGAACTGGAAGAAGATTTACAGCGAGTTCTCGGCACAAAAGTTCGCGTTCAATACCGGGCACAGAAAGGCAAAATCGAAGTGTTTTTCTTCTCTCTGGAAGAAATGGAAAGAATCGTCAAAATTTTAAAAAGGAAATAAAAAAATATTGATTTAAATGGGGGTATAATTTTATGATTAAAGAGCGAAGTCCTTTTACACCAGGAAGACCGGTTCCTACAGAGTTTTTCGTAGGGAGAATAACTGAAATTGAAAAAATAATGCGTTCGGCAAAACAAGTTTCTTTAGGTAAACAGGAAAATATTTTTCTTTGCGGTGAAAGAGGCATAGGAAAAACCTCGCTTGCCTCCTTTATCCGCTATCGAGCGGAAAAGGAGTTAGCAATGGTTGGAGTGCATACAATTCTAGGCGGTGTTACCACATTAGAAGAAATGGTAAAAAGAATCATCGACAAACTTTTGAAAGAAAATATCCAAAATCCCATATTTGCCAAGCTTAAATCTGTTTTCAGCAATTATATTAAAGAGGTAGGCTTGTTTGGTGTTAGTGTTCAATTTGATGTCAGTGACAAAGAATTGAAAAATATTACCGACAATTTTTTAACTATTTTAAGAACTATTTATGATAAAATTAAAGATGAAAAAAAAGGCATTCTTATTATCTTGGATGATCTTAACGGTTTGGTCAGAGAAGAGAAATTTGCCAACTTTATAAAAAGTTTTATTGACGAAATCGCTACCAGCCAATCACCTATACCATTAATGTTTGTATTATGTGGATTACCGGAACGCAGACAGGAATTGATTGATACTCAACCTTCTATAGCGCGAATCTTTCCTGTGATAGAAATACTGCCGCTTGATAAATCAGAAACCATTGATTTTTATAAAAATATATTTGAGAAAGAAGGTATCAAAATAGAACCCGCTATTCTAAACATACTTTATCAGTATTCAGGCGGATTGCCGATGCTTTTACATGAAGTTGGAGATGCGGTATATTGGGCTGATAATGACAATATTATCAGTCATGATGATGCAACGATAGGAATTTCTTTTGCCACTAAAAATGTTGGCGAAAAATATCTGGATCGGCAGGTCTATAAAGCAATTAAAAGCGAAAAATATCGAACAATACTCGACAAAATGGCTACTAGTGAAATAGGAATGACCTTTCGGAAGGAAGGAATTGAAACAAAACTAAATGATTCCGAAAAAAAGGTATTTAACAATTTTTTACAAAAAATGAAAAAGCTGGGTGTTATAACAAGCGGAGAAAAATTGGGTGAATATGTTTTTGCCAATGAACTTTTTAGACTTTATATACGATTTGAACCAATTTTAAGAAGAGAAAAAAAACATCTTTTATTGTAACAGGTTAACTTCTCGTAGTGCAGCAAATCCCTCCCCGAAGCAATAAAATCGGGGTGGGGAAAAGACTTCAAAGTCAGACTGCCTGTTTTTTGGCGGTCTGACTTTACCTTAAATGATAAGTATTTATTGTTGATTATGTAGGGCAAGCCTTTAGGCTTGCGTTTTTAAAACCGCAGGGCTAAAGCCCTGCCCTACATCACCCATTTATGGGGCGCCTTAAAACGCCAAACTACAAAATCAAAGACAAATTAGCTTGCCGTGACAAACACTGAATTTCCTATACGGTAAATTATTGGTGATCGGTAATCTTTACACCATGGCTTAAAGGCAGGGAAAGGCTGATGGCTTCTAAAAAGCCGGCTAATAAGGCGCCAACATAGTAAATCCACCATTGGTTGGGTATTTTCCAAATCAAAAACATAAATCCGGCAAACAGCATGGAAAAGGCAAAAGCAAAGACAGCCCCAGCCATAAAAAAATATTTGCGCGGCATATTGGTATAAATTGAATCGCACGGATAAGTAACACCCCGCCAAAAAACAATTATTCCCGCAATCAATAATAAAATTACCGGGTCAAGCAGGCGGATGACAAAGAGTATCCGCATTAAGGCGCGAGTAGACAAATTGGGGTTGTCAAACCATAACCCATCATAAACCGCATAACTGCCCACCCGAAAAATCTCTTTACTGCCCCCGATGGCAAAAATATTGAAGACCACAAACAGGGTAGCTAAAATTAAACCCAGACCACAAACAAAAATTATTAACGGTTTTTTTAACTTGCCTTCTCCATAAACAAAGTTAAGCATCGCCAGAAATACCGCCGGGCCAAACAACCCGATCATAAAAAATTCCCGGATATTGTTGATAATTAAGGGCAGCGGATGCGGTCCCAGCAAGATTTGTAACGGCCGGGTAGCCAGATAGATCCCAAAAAAAATGAACCCCCAAAAGGCCCCGCGATAGGTCAGCTTGCCGGCCACTAACAAGCGCATCGGAGCAATATAACGCACATAGCGGGCTAAGCCGAAAAAAACCAGCCCAGCGATGAGCGGCAAGATCAGGTTAGCAAATATTTCTAAAGTGTTGAGCATTCTTTATTCTCCCCGTAAACGATATTTATGCAATAACTCTTTTTCGATTGATTTTTGAAGCTTTTTGTCAATAAATATTACTTGCTTAAGCCAGCGGTTTTGTTTCCGCTGTTCGGCCGGCCAGGCGACCCATAACCGCCCCGTTTTGCTCTGGATTATCTTACAAGAAATTTGCAGCCAATCATCGAAAACAACTGTCGCCAATACCTTCACCTTCGACCAATTCCTGGTGGGAGAAAACTGACTAATCCGATAATTTAATTCCCTTGTCCCGGTGGGCGTTGGCTGTTTTTCCTCACTAATCGCCGCCAAAACTTCCTGATAGTTTTTTCTCTGCAAAATCACTATCTGGGGATACTCTTTACCTTGATTAGAGATATAAGTCGGGAATTTTAGAGCCAGCTGCTCCCCAGCCTGAATCAGTAAAACATCTTTTATTTTGAGCGCCTGATTAAAAGTCAGTTCCGCTTTTGCTTTGACCCCGTAAGTTAAATCGTTGATCGGCACAACCTTTAAATCGGTAATCTGGCTTTGCCCAAACAAGGAGCCGGCGAAGGAAATTACAAACATCAATATTAGGAGAAGTTGTTTGCTATGTTGCATAAGTTATTCTAGAATCAATAGGTCATGAGTTCCTGAGTTATGGGTTGTGCGTTTAAAGGATCTAGTCTTTTAAGCTCATGACTCATAATCCATGACTATTATAAGGTCTTAGGTCTTATTTTCTTTCTCCACAATTTTTAAAATCTCTAAAACATCATCGATCTCATAATCGGCGCCGGAGTTCTGATGGCCTAAAGTCGCGCCGTAGCGGGCAAAAACTGTTTTCATCCCCAAATTTTTTGCCCCCAGGATGTCTCTTTCCACCCAATCGCCAACCATTAGCACCTCATCGCAGTTCAATTTTAGGTAATTTAAAGCCAGCTGGAACGGTTTCGGGGAGGGTTTTCTTTCTCCGCTATCATCGAATGTAACTACACAATCAAAATAGTGGGAGATGCCTAAGGCACAAATCCGCAGCCAAACCGGTAACCGTGGTGCGTCAGAAATTATCGCCAGCCGCAGCCCCCGTTTTAACAAACTGCTTAAACTTAGATGGACATGCGGATAAAGGTTCATCGCCCCCTCTTTCGCCCGTCGGTAACCAATGATCCCCGAGGCCAGTATCCGGTAATCAATTTTTCCTAACTCTTGTTTTAAGACCTTGTCAAAGATTTGCTGATCCTCAATACCCTCGAGCTGGTAGACATCATAAATTTTATCCACCATCGTTTCTTTGGGCAAAGACAGCCCGGCATCGATCATCGCCTCGACCGCTGACTCCACCGCTCGCTCCTTCATCTTGATAAAATCCATCAAGGTATCATCAAAATCAAAAATTACCGATTTAATCACAGTTTGTCCTTTTGGAAAATACCAGGCAATAACTGTTTGAGCTTTCTCACCTGCCATTTCCCTTTGATTTTTAAGACTATTTTCATCTCCGGGCTAAATTCGGCTAAGACCTGCAAACAGGCCCCGCAAGGATAAATCCCTTGCTTATTAACCGGACCAATAACCGCGATGGCTGCAAATTTTCTCTCTCCGTTCAGCGCCGCCTTGACTACCGCCGACCGCTCGGCGCAAATCGTTAAGCTATAGGAAGCGTTTTCAATATTTGCCCCCTCATAGATGTTGCCGCCGCTGGTCAGCAGCGCGGCGCCAACGGCAAATTTCGAATAGGGCGCATAGGCCAGCTCCCGGGCTTTCTCCGAGCGCAAAATAAGCTGACGATATTTTACCGGCACTGGGGAGCGTTGATTTTTCAGTTGCATAACAAAGCCTTGCTTCGCTGGGAACTTTACCTACAAAGGAACGATCACGATTGTTCCCTACAACTAACATCACTATCACATAAATCAAGCCTTGACTTCTCCTCTGTTTTTTAAATACTTGCCGATGATTAAATGCAATTTTTTTCTGGTTTGCTCGGAAATTTTTTTCTTGTCGGTAATGATGGCGTGATCTAAAGCCCGGGGACAGCCGCAGTTCCGATTAGCCGGGATAAAAGACATCGCTTTCTTGATTACCTCCTTGGCTAACGTTACATTTTTGGCGATTTGTTGGATCACCATCTCGACGGTAACATCCTCCGTCTCTGATTCGTGCCAGCAATCGTAATCGGTAGCCAGGGCTAAGGTCGCGTAACAGATTTCCGCTTCTCGGGCTAATTTGGCTTCCTGGAGGTTCGTCATCCCAATCACATCGACTCCCCATTGCCGATAAACGGCTGATTCCGCCCGCGTCGAGAATTGCGGCCCTTCCATGCACAGATAAGTCCCTCCTTTATGGACGGTCGCCCCGCAGGACCAGGCCGCTTGATATAACACATTGCTCAGCACATTACAAACCGGATCGGCAAAACTGAGATGGGCCACTATCCCCTGGCCAAAAAAAGTACCGATCCGCCCTTTGGTCCGATCAAAAAATTGATCAACAATCACCAAATGACCGGGCACAATTTCCTCTTTCATGCTGCCCACCGCGCTAACTGAGATTAAAAATTCCACACCCAGCTTTTTGAAACCATAGATATTCGCCCGAAAATTTAACTCTGAGGGAAGAATAGTATGTCCGCGCCCATGCCGCGGCAGAAACGCCACTTTTACGCCATTTAATTTCCCGATCACAAACTGGTCGGAAGGTTTACCAAAAGGGGTAGGCACCGTTACCCTCTTTACCCCTTCTATCCCCTCAATATCATATAACCCGCTGCCGCCAATTACCCCAACCCTCACCTTACTCACGATTGCCTCCTCAAACCCAAATTAATCGATGTGCTTTGTTTATCTTACAAAATAATCAAAAAAATTTCTATTGTTTTATTATCTTCTCTTCGCAGACTATAATGACCCAACCAGGGAATCAACCGCGGTTCCAGGATAAAGACAATCCAGCGGACTTTTGGGGGTGTTATAGATATCTCTGATCATGTGGGTATAAACGAGTGTCGTTTCCACATTCTTGTGTCCTAAAAGCTCCTGGATTTCTTTGATGTTCACCCCATTCAATAAAAAAAACCCTTTGGATAGCATTTAACACTTTTTACGCATTTCCTACTTCTTGTCATTATAATATTATTACGAACAAGGCACAAGAAATTTCTTAAATATATCAGAATATTATTCACACTCAAAACTAATACACTTTCCCACCTAAGAACCGCGATTGATTTTTGATTTTATAACGATAAATGCCAGTAAAAATTTCCACCTGTTGGGTGGAAATACTTTAGCTGGTTTCTGTCGTCTAACTGAATTTACGACGATATAATGCTATTATTTTATCAATTATAAAGTAGTTTTTTTATAATTTTAGCAAAAAATATCCTCTATATTCTGGAGAATTAGGCTGCGCGCTGTCTCGACGGGCTATTCGGAAGCGCTCATCGGACATTTTTTTCAGCTCTAAAGCTGTTTTTTCCCAGGGAATGAAATCAATCGCTGTTATTGGGTTCCCACAAATTCCTTTGTCAAATCCCCATTAAAATGCTAGACTCTCAC
>JBDRON010000070.1:0-11178 GCA_043810025.1 Elusimicrobiota bacterium | reverse complement strand
CCAATTGTTTTCACCCAATAGGTGAAGACTTTTACCTGCCGTTATCGTTATAAAATCAAAAATCAATCGCGGTTCTTAGGGTGTTTTTCCCCTAATACTAGAAATAATTGACATGGGGCTTTTCCAGAAAACGGACGTTTTTTTTGGGGGGAAAATTGCGGGGAATGTGCGTTCGTCGCTGGCTGGCAGAAAAGGGGGGCGGTTTACGGGTGGGGGTTTTTGGGACAGGGTGAGTGGGGATGTGTAGAATGAAGAATTAGAGATAAATTTTGCGCTTGACTTAACATACCAAATATGGTATGTTAATAGCGGGAGGTGGTATGATACCGCAATTTAATGAAAATGGTTATCTGCCCGAGAGCATACACAAGGCTACACTGAACGAAATTAAACATCGGCTTGGCAGTCATTCTTTAAGGCGTAAAGAATTGTTTGTGAGGCTGCAATCATTGGTCCGGTTATTACGTAAGAACAAAGGAAGTATAAAAAGATTTTTATTGGATGGCAGTTATGTTACCGCTAAGGAAACCCCGGAAGATTTTGACTGCATACTGATTGTAAAAAAGAATTTTAATTTTAATTCGCCCCTGGCAAAACAGTTGCAAGCGGCTAAAATTTTGTTCAACGCGCATCTTTTTACCTTAATGGAAGAAGATGTAATCCAACATCAAAGATTAATTGACTTCTTTGGACATGATCGGGATCGGAAACTAAAAGGATTGGTGGAGGTGATATTATGATTAAGAATGATCGGCAATGTGAGTACACTAAGAAGAAACTTCAGGAGTTGGAGGAAGATTTAAAGGCGCTGCGTAAAAAGTATGCTCTTAATCAGAATAAGGTGGCTTTGCTTGGACAGGGGTATATTGAACACATCGCTCAGTTGAATGGCGAGATTGAAGAATATCGGAAGATGAAAAAGGAGCCTTTGCCTCAGGTGCTTCGTATTCATAATACTGACGAAATAAGTCATCAACTGGTCAGGCTGCGGATTGCCCGCAAACTCACTCAGGCCCAGCTGGCCAGCCGGATAGGATGTAAGCAGGCGGATGTATCACGTTTGGAGCAAAAAGATTACCAGGGATATACATTCAGTATGCTAAAAAAAATAGCCGCCGGATTAGGGGCAAAAATAGAATTGGATTTAATTCCGCTGCACAAGTGAGAGAGAAATATTTTTTGAGCATCTTGGAAAAATATAAACATAGCGGCTTTTGCCATTTTTTGCCATTATTGTTGATAGTATTCCTGGATGGGTTTGACGGCGAGTTTGCCTTTGCGTAAAGCGCGGATGGCTTCGACGGCGGCTTGAGCGGCGGAGAGGGTGGTAATGATGGAGATGTTATGGATGATGGCCGTGCGGCGGATGGTGTAACCGTGCGAACGGCTTTTTTTGCCGGAAGGGGTGTTGATAATTAAATTTACCTGCCGGTTTTTTAAGATGTCCACGATATCCGGCCGTCCCTCCCCCAGTTTATAAACTTCTTCCACGGTCAAATTGTTTTCTCGCAAAAATTGGGCGGTGTTTTTAGTGGCCAGCAGCTGGAAACCCATCTCTTCTAAATTCCGGGCGATCGGCAGGATATTTTTCTTATCCTCGCTGCGCAAGCTCAGCAGCACTTTTCCTGAGGTGGGCAGGGATGAACCGGCCGCCGCCTGCGATTTGGCAAAAGCGCTGGGAAAATCATGGTCGATACCCATGACCTCGCCGGTCGAACGCATCTCCGGCCCGAGAATCACATCGACTCCCGGGAAACGAAGAAAGGGGAGAACCGCTTCTTTTACGCAGACATAGTTTAAAACTTTTTCTACTTTGGGAACTAAATCTTTTAGTTTTTTCCCGACCATCACCTTAGTGGCAATTTTGGCTAAAGGGATGCCGGTACTTTTGCTGACAAAAGGCACGGTTCGGGAGGCGCGGGGGTTGACTTCCAGCACATAGACCTTACCGTCCTTGATCGCATATTGGATATTCAGCAAACCCTTCACTTTTAAAGCCACCGCCATTTTGCGGGTGTAATCTTTAATCGTGGCAATCTGTTCCGGGCTGAGGGTGCGGGGCGGAAGAGCGCAGGCGCTGTCCCCGGAATGAATGCCGGCGGCTTCAATATGTTCCATAATCCCGCCGATATAAACATCTTTTCCGTCACAGATGGCGTCGGTGTCAATTTCGATCGCTTCGGATAAATATTTGTCAATCAGGATCGGATGTTTGGGGGAAATTTTTGTCGCCCGTTCCACATAAACGGTTAACGATGGTTCGTCATAAACTATCTCCATCGCCCGGCCGCCCAAAACATAAGAAGGACGAACCATCAACGGATAACCGATAAGTTTGGCAATTTGTTTGGCTTCGGCTACGGAGATCGCGCTGCCATGTTCCGGCTGCGGAATTTTCAATTTAGTCAGCAGGGCGCCAAAAAGTTTGCGGTCTTCGGCCTGATCAATACTTTGCGGAGAGGTACCCAGAATCGGCACCTTCGCCGCCTGCAAATCCAGCGCTAGATTAAGCGGGGTTTGTCCGCCGAGCTGGACGATCACCCCTAAAGGTTTTTCCCGCTCCACAATATGTAAAATATCTTCCAAAGTTAACGGCTCAAAATAGAGCCGGTCGGAGATATCGTAATCGGTGCTGACGGTTTCCGGGTTACAGTTCACCATAATCGCCTGAAAGCCCAGCTCTTTTAAGGCGAACACCGCGTGGACACAGCAATAATCAAATTCAATTCCCTGGCCGATCCGGTTCGGTCCGCCGCCGAGAATGATCACCTTTTCTCCTTTCCCTTTTGGGGGCAGGTCTTCTTCCTCTTTTTCGTAAGTGGAGTAGTAGTAAGGGGTGGCCGCCGGGAATTCCCCGGCGCAGGTATCCACCAGCTTATAAACCGGTTTGATTTTATTTTTTTTGCGCAAGGCCGTTATTTCCGTTTCCTGCTGATTGCGCAAGCCGGCGATCTGCTGGTCGGAAAAACCAAACTGTTTTGCCCGGAACAGCAGGTCGGCCGATAAATTTTTCTCTTCGATCAATTCTTTTTCCAGCCGGATGATCTGGTTGATCTGGTCGATAAACCAGGGATCGATTTTGGACAGCCGATAAATTTCCTCCGTAGTTACGGCTAATTGCAAAGCGACTTTCAGGCAAAAAATCCGCTCGCTGTTTGGCGCGGAAAGTTTGTTTTTAATTTCTTCCAGGAAAACGGCGCGGTCTTTCGTGATATGCAAAGCGTTGCTGTCTAAACCGCTATGGCCGGTTTCCAGCCCGCGTAAGGCTTTTTGTAAAGCTTCCTTAAAAGTCCGGCCGATGGCCATCACTTCTCCTACCGATTTCATTGCCGTGTTCAAAGTGCGGTCGGCGCCGCCAAATTTTTCGAAATCGAACCGGGGAACTTTGACCACAACATAGTCAATAGTTGGTTCAAAACAGGCCGGGGTTTTTTGGGTGATCTCGTTAGGGATTTCATCCAGGGTATAACCAACCGCCAGCAGGGCGGCAATTTTAGCGATGGGGAAACCGGTCGCCTTGGAAGCCAGCGCCGAGGAACGGGAAACCCGCGGGTTCATTTCGATGACGACCATCCGTCCGTCATCCGGATTAAGGGCAAACTGAATATTCGAGCCGCCGGTATCAACGCCGATCGCCCGGATAACTTTTATCGCGGCATCGCGCATCAGCTGGTATTCTTTATCGCTTAAAGTTTGGGCCGGAGCCACGGTAATCGAATCGCCGGTATGTACCCCCATCGGATCCAGATTTTCGATACTGCAGATGATCACCACATTATCTTTCAGGTCGCGCATTACTTCCAATTCAAATTCTTTCCAGCCGATCACCGATTCCTCGATTAAGATTTGGGATATCGGGCTGGATTCCAGACCAACCGAGGCAGCATCTAAAAACTCCTCCTGGTTATAAACGGTGGTCGAGCCGGTGCCGCCAAGAGTAAAAGACGGCCGGATCACTAAAGGGAAACCAATCTGTTTGGCCACCGCGAGCGCCTGCTGAAGATTGCGGGCAAACCCGCTTTCCGGAACCTCCAGCCCGATTTTACTCATCGTTTGTTTAAATAAATCGCGGTCTTCGGCTTTTTTAATCGCCGGCAATTTTGCCCCGATCAGTTCTACCTGATAATTGTCGAGAATCCCGGCCTCGGCGAGAGCGGTGGCCAGGTTGAGCGCGGTTTGTCCGCCGATCGTCGGCAGAAGCGCTTGAGGTCTTTCTTTAGCGATGATTTGTTCCAGCGTTTCCACGGTCAACGGTTCGATGTAGGTGCGGTCCGCCAGTTCCGGGTCGGTCATAATCGTCGCCGGGTTGGAGTTTACCAGCACAATCTGGTATCCTTCTTTGCGTAACACTTTGCAAGCCTGGGTGCCGGAGTAATCAAACTCGCAAGCCTGCCCGATAATAATCGGCCCCGACCCAATAATTAAAATTTTCTTAATATCCGTCCGTTTAGGCATAAAGTCTCCTCAAAATTTAACTAATCGCTTTATTATAGCAAAAGGCGGAAAAAAAGTGAATAGGGGCTGGAAGTTTTTTTTAAATTTACACTAAACTGGAGATGTGAGCATAACTGTTGTAGGGAACGGTCGCGACCGTTCCTTACATTTTTTAATTTGACGAAGAGCAGACTTTAAGTTAGACTTATTTATAAATGATCTTTCAATAAATAATCCCAAGAAAGGCGGTGAAACGGCGATGACGACCAACGAACAGAAAATTAAGTGTCCAAACTGCGGGGCCTCAATCTCGATTGATGATGTTTTGACCCGGCAAATTGAAGAAAAGATAAAAAGAGAGATGGGAGAAGAAAATAGATTAAAAGAAGCCGAAATTGCCAAACAGAAAAAGGAACTGGAAGAACAAAAAAATCAGCTGGAGGAAGCGCGAAAAAACGCCGACAGCGAGATGAATAAAAAAGTAGCCGAAAAACTTGCTGCGGAGAAAATTACCCTTTGGAAACAGGCGCAAGCCGCAGCGGAGAAAGAGAAGGAAGCGGAAAAGAAAATGTTCGAAGAACAGCTGGCGGATAAAGACAACAAACTGCGGGAAGCAAACGAGAAGGAGTTGGCCCTCCGCAAAGAGAAAAATAAACTGGAAGAAGAAAAACAGAACTTTGCCCTGGAGAAACAAAGACAGCTGGACGAAGAAAGAAAAAATATCGCCGAAGAAGCCGGCAAAAAGGCCACTGAAGAACAGCACTACATTATTGCCCAACTGCAGAAGCAGTTAACCGATGCCACCAAAGCGAAAGACGACCTGGCGCGCAAACTGGAGCAGGGATCACAGCAAACCCAAGGCGAGGTTTTCGAGCTGGAGCTGGAAGAACTGTTGAAAATCGAATTTCCCTATGATGAAATCCTCCCGGTCCCCAAAGGTGTCAATGGCGCCGATATCATTCAAAAAGTTTTAGACCGTTCCGGCCGCCCCTGTGGACAGATCGCCTGGGAATCCAAAAAAACAAAAGCCTGGAGCGAGGGCTGGATCCAAAAATTAAAAGACGATCAACGGGCAGTGAAGGCCGATCTGGCCGTCATTGTCTCGGCCGTCCTGCCTGAAGGAGTGAAAGGGTTTATTTTTCGCGACGGTGTCTGGATTTGCGATCTGAAATTAGCGATACCTTTGGCGGCCGCGCTGAGGATAAACCTGGAATCCGTCTTCCGGGAAAAAGCGCTGTCGGTGGGTAAAAACGAAAAAATGGAAATTCTTTACGCCTATTTGACCGGCGTAGAATTCAAACAACGGGTGGAAGCAATCGTCGAGGCCTTCTCCAGTATGGATGAAGGATTGAAAAAAGAGCGGATGGCCTACGAAAAAATCTGGTCCGAGCGGGAAAAACAAATCAAAAAAGTAATGAACAACACCATCGGCATGTACGGCGACCTCAGCGGCTTAGTCACCCTTCCCCAAATAAAAACCTTAGAACTGGGCGAAGGCCCAAGCGAAGAAAAATAACTGGCAATCAGTTAATCGCCCAAACAAGTTAGTTGCCGAAGACACTAACTTGTCCATAGGGGCTTTGCCCCTCTGGTTGCATAGGAATTTTTCAAATCTCTATGCAATAAATTAACAAAAATTTAACTTAATCTTAACATCTTCTTAACATTGATTTCGTATATTTAGCTAATAGGGGAAAAACTATGAGACGAAAATCAATGACCTGTTTTCTAATCATTGCCTTGCTTGTTCCTGATCTCTCCTGGTGCCGGCCGGCGGGAGAAAAATATCTACGCCCGCCCCATCAGGAAAATTTAAATTTGACCGTTGACCGCCACGGGCAATTATTGGAACTGACCGCCAATTTTATCGGTGGTGAACCGGGTAAAAGATTTTTGGTAGATTTGATCGGCAATTTTCAGTCTATTGTCCGTAAAATTGAGGCAACCGATCGCACGGAGGAGAAGATTATTATAAAATAAATGATCTCCGGAAAACACTCGAATATCTTCAGCTGGCCCTGGATTTTGCCAAACCATTCAATCCCCCCTATGAAACCGACTGCTGCTATCGCATCGCCCGTATCCAGGCGAAATTACATAATTATCCGGAGGCAATCAAGGCCCTGAGAAAGATTTCAGGCCAGGCGGCCTCCCCGGCCACCCTGGCAAAAGTAAATTATAAAATTTCAGCCTTGGAACTGGAATCCCGCTATCTAAAAAACATGAAAATGGAAGCCGGTAAAAACAATCTTTATGGCGGGTTGGCCTTTTTGATCCATCCGGCAAAAATTTTCATGGATCAAATCAGCTCTTTACTAAGTTCTGCGGACTTCAAATTGCGTGGACTTACCAAGTTCACCTTTTATATCAATCGCCAGACTAACCGAACAAAAATCGCACTTCGTTCGTTATAAATTAAGCGCCATAAAAATTATAGAGCTGGAAGAAGAGCAGAGCCCCTGCCTTTTACTTGCTTTTAATCTCCGCCAGTTCTTTGATCGCTTTGTAAGTCTGGAATTCTGGGGCAAGGGCGTCATAAGTTCGGTATTTGCCCCAGGCCCGCCGGGTCGTGGTTTCGGCTTTTCCCAGATATCCGCCATGGATGGGATAGATAAAATTTATGCCCAATTTGGCGAAAGATTGATCAAGTGTTCTCAAAACTTCCATTTGTTCTTCCGTAGTGAATTTTTGGCTGAGGACAACGATCTGTGATTGATCGAAAGACCAGTCGATGAAAGCAAAAACCGGGGTGTCGCCATAGGCGCTCTTAATCGCTGAAATTTCTTTTTCCCACCTGTTTTCATCCAGTTTTTTATCCGAGATTTCTTCGATTGTTGGAGAAACAGTGATAAAATCCAGATCGGGCGGGGAATAGGGAAATTCCCGGCCGATAACTTTGCTCAGGACAAAAGGACCATCCCAACTTCCCACATAAATATATTTTCCCCGCGATGCCCCATAGCGGTGGATTTCTTCCACGATTTTTGTGGATGCCGCCACCGATTCCTGGACCGCCGGGTGGTTTACATCTTTGGTGATTTGCGCCAGCCGCGTAGCTTGATGGTACAACATGTCTATCCAAATCGCGTCAGCTCCGCAATCGATCTGTCTTTTGGCCCAGCTCAAGAGCAGTTCTTGGAATTGGAGATTGGTGATATCGGGAAAATAGGCCGGGATGCTCCGCCAATCATAATTGTTTTTCTGCTCCCCGTAAGGATGAATTCCATTAAACCATTTCTGAAAATCTTCCTTGCTTACCGCTTTTCCCTCTCTTTCGATCTGCCATCTCTGCGGGTCCAGAGCCATTCCCCATGTTTCGTTCATGGAATAAACTTTGTAGGTTAACGGGTTATACTCAATTCTTCCGAGAGTCTGGGCTGGGACTGCCCCGATAAAGATAATCTCCGGCAGTTTCTTCTTTATGGCTGAAATCGAGCGGGCCAACTCCTGGTAATAATGGCCGGATTGGCGCAAAGAATCAGCAACCTGTCTGGGATTGAGATTTTTTCTCTGAGCCAACCCCAACAGTTCCGGAGGTATCTTATCCGGATCATTAACCACCGGTACCCACTTCCAGAATCCGCGAAAGATCAGATCCGTGCGGGTCTCTTTCAAAATCTTAATCGTTTCCTCCATACTGCGGCCAATCAGCTGGCCATCAGTGATGTTTTCATAAAGCGAAGCCACCTTTACCCGGGCCAGCCGCTCTCTGGCTACTGTCTTATCGATCGCGGAGAGAGGTTTTTTCTCCTTCGAAAAAGCCTGCGATCCTCCAAAGCTAAAAATCCAGATCCCCGCCAGTGCCAGTCTGAGGAAAAGAAATTTTTTTCTACACATAAATTATCCTCCCTGAATCTTGTTCCCTCGCCCCTTGAGCAGAGATTTTGTAGGGTGATTTAATTTGACGTTTTACAATTTACAACGACTTGACTGGAGTTCTTTTATATACACTGTGTCAAATAAAATATGGCGGTAATTAATTCCGTGTTCATCATGCGATCGTCTATGAAAATCAGGATAGTAAAATCGTTGTTAGGATTTGACCGCCATAATTTATTAGACATACCAGTAATTAGAACTTTGAAAGATAATTGTTAGTAACAGGTTAGCTCTCAGAAGTAATTTAAAATATTTTCTCCTCTCCCCTCGTGGGAGAGGGTAGGGTGAGGGGCAATTAAAACACAATCACCCCCACCCCCCCCCATCGAGAGGGAGGGAGTTGCTACACTACTGGAAGCTAACCTGTTACAATTGTTAAGTGATTTCAATGTAGGGCAAGCCTTTAGGCTTGCGTCTTTAAAACCGCAGGGCTAAAGCCCTGCCCTACGTCATCACTGTGATAGGTAAACTGTCAAATTAACTACCCCCACAAAATCTCTGCTTGAGGGAGAGGGTTAGGGGTTAATAGAATTTCTCCATAGTTTGTATCTATCTTTTTTACAATGTATACAAAGTATGCCAGTTTGTATACATTAAGTTAATAGCGGAACAATGACCGCTTAGTTTCTTGTTTTATCTACCCGTGTAATCCATGCTTGCTTTAGCATACAAATTTTTCTGGAAGGCGAAGAAAATTGAACGGATATTTTCCACACTCCCGAGCGATTGTTCGGCATTGGCAATTGCGTGGTATTTCAAATTTAGCAGGATGGGCAATTTTTCTTCGTCCAGTTCCTCAACGTCTTTTTCTTCGTATTTCGCTAAGACAAAAGCTAAAAATTCTTTTTGTTTTTCTTCTAAACCATCAAAAATCCTGTCTTTGGCCTGTTCTACCCGCTGTGCTCGGGAAATCGGCTGAGTCAAGAAGGAGATATAGGTCAAAACATCAAACAAATCGCTTTGCTCGGCATCAATCATTTTTTGCAGTGTTTCTAATTCGTCTTTGCCATAACCAATTGCGGCAATTTTTTCTAAAAATGCTTTGCGGGTGGCCGGGTTGGACCAAATTTTTCTCAGCTCTTCTTCGTTCTGGAAAAATTCCGGCATCGCGCCAAACAGATTGTCCATAAACTCTTGCACAGAAACCGGTTTTCCGTCAGCGCTCCAAAATGAAGTTGAAATCATGTGTTTTATCTCACGTTCCTTGCCATCGCGCAATTTGATTCTTAACTTTTTCTTTGGTTCTTCGGGCGGTTCAGGTGGCAGGGAGGGATCTTTGGGGACTTTCGGTTCTTTAGGTTCGCGAGGCTCTTTGATGGTCGTTTTATCTAGGGGCTCGCCGTCCCATTCCGGATCAGAAAAATGTTTGTAGGCATCGACAAAATCGTAAATCGTAAAATATTCCTTTCCGTCAAAAAGCCTGGTTCCGCGGCCGATGATTTGTTTGAACTCAATCATCGAGTTTACGGACCGCATTAACACAATATTGCGAATATTACGAGCATCTACTCCGGTAGAAAGTTTTTGCGAGGTGGTGAGAATTGTCGGAATTGTTTTCTCATTATCCTGGAATTGGCGTAGAAATTGTTCTCCGCGGGCGCCGTCGTTTGCCGTTACGCGGACGCAATAATTTGGCTGTTTACTCTTTTTCATTTGATTTACCAAATCACGAACCGCCAAGGCGTGATCCTGGGTAACGCAAAAGATGATGGTTTTTTCATTTTGGTTTATTTCGTTCATTACTACGCGGACTCTTTTTGCTTCACGTTCTTTAATAATAATGATTCGATTAAAATCCGATTCGTCATAAATTTTTCCTTCTTCAACTTTACCTTCGATGATTTGATCGTCGGATAGGTATACTCAATCCGCAATTTTTCGGCGTAGGCTTTGGCTTGCGCCACACCCCCGGCTGCCAATGAATTTTCGGCCTTAGCTTCAATCACGCCGATTTTACGATTTTTATAGACCAAAATATAATCGGCAATTTCCGGCTTGGCGCGAGTGCCACCCACCTGAATTCTTCCTTCAGTAATACGAAACTCGCGGTGAATTTTTGATCCCTCAACTTCACCCCAGCCGCTGGCTTTGAGCTTCGGGTCAATATATTCCGCTCTCGTTTCCGATTCGTTCATAATATTATTCCTATTGGGCTTGTGTAGGGAACGGTCGGGACCGTTCCTTTCAACTAATGAATGGGCAAGATGGCTGCTTTACGCCGGAATTTGCATTATGCATTTTTTGCATATTGCTTTTTTCTCCAATTTAACCTTCTGGGCCTATTGCCTTTGCCAATGTCTACACTTTACACTAAACAGTAGACATTGACAACTAAGATGTCTACTGTTTTACAGTTCCCCACCATTATTCTTTATCATAATCCACACCGATTTTCCAAATATTCTTTTCTAAAAAAGCTTCAATAGTTTGTCTGCCGGCTTTATTTATCAGGTTGGAATGAGAAATTTTATTATTTTTTGCATAGTCAGCAAGAGTAATAATTTTTTTGCCTTCCAAATACGCCAATCGTTTATGGTAGCTGCTGGTAAGCGCTTTCCCCACTATTTCTTCCATAATCACAGCCGCGTCTTTTTCATCAAATTCTTTGAACGCTGCATAATATTTTTTTCGTTCAATAAATTTTATATTTATTGAGACAAATCCTTCTCGTATCAGCAAATAGTTGTTAATAACGCGTCCGATGCGGCCATTGCCGTCAACAAACGGATGAGTATATTCAAAAGTAAGGTGTAATTTTGCTATGCGCTTGATGATATTTTCATGGCTTGCCGCATTATACTCCGCCAGCATTTTTTCCAGACGATCCACTACCTCTTTGGGATTGGGGGCAATATGATTTCCGAC